>CALYOH010000065.1 GCA_945228905.1 uncultured Caryophanales bacterium | reverse complement strand
TTATATAGTTGTTCATGCTGTTTAACATAATTACCTATAATAGGTTTAATTTCAAACTCCAATTTCTTAGAAACATCATCTATTGGAGTACCAGAGATTAAATTGTTAATTAAACTAACAGTCTTCTTAACTTCCTCTAGTGGAACATCATCTAACTTAATAGTTTTATGTTCTACATAACCCTTATCAGTAACTATAATAACGGCCATACTAACATCATCAATCGGAATTACTTCTATTTGTTTAAGAAGATTCTCATGAGAAGTACTACCAAGTACTACAGCAGTATAATTCGTCATATCTGATATAACTTGCAAAGACTTTGTTATTACATCAGATAAAGCAAGTTGCTGATTCTTAAAGACTATTTGAAGTTTAAGCATATCTTCAGCATTCATTTTCTTAAGTTCCATTAAGTTATCTACATAGTAACGATAACCAGCCTCTGAAGGAACTCTACCTGAAGAAGTATGTGTTTTTTCAAGCAATCCTAAATCCTCTAAAACACCCATCTCATTACGAATAGTAGCACTAGAGCAATTGATAGTTTTCGAAATTGCTTTAGACCCTACAGGAGTTGGATCTTTTATATATCTTTCGATAATTAATTTTAAGATTTTTGATTGTCTCTCAGAAAGCATAACATCAACCTCCTAGCACTTATAAATTATTAGTGCTAATAATAATATACTCTTATTATTAGCACTTGTCAATCATTTGTGCTAATATTTTTTTAAAATAAAAAAGTACTTAAAAAAGTACTTTTAATAATCTAATTTATAGAACCAAAATCTAGCAGTATTAGCATTTTCACCTGCTATTATTAAATCATCAGGATGATCTGCAAAACCATTTTCTCTAGATGTTGTTCCAAGTAAACTACCAGTTTTTTCATCGAAATAAGTAACTGGAGTATTAATTCTAAATGTACCATTACCGTTAGGAATTATCTTCCATATTTGAGGAGCATTTCTAGCTAAATTATTAAATTTATCAGAAGCAACAACTTTATTTTTAGCCATATTTTCATCAAGTTCAATTTTAAGAGCTCCATATCTAGTAAGTTCCACTATAGAGTATTCATTATTAACGCTTGGATTTTCTTTTAATTTATCTGGTATTGCAGTAATAGACCACTTTTGTCTACTCTCTCCAACTAATCCATCTAATTTAACTGGATTAAAATCACTATCATTACTTTGTTGAGCACTAACTACTTTATTCTCAGATAAAACAGAGAATATATAATAGTTACCACCCTCAGGATCAAGTAATTGTCCAGTATAATAATTTGGTTGATATGCGCTTAATCTAATACCATCTAAATTTTCTGTTCCTCTATTAGTTAAATCAAGTTTAGCAGTTTTATCTTCACCATCTTTAACATATGTAATATACACTAATTCTTTACCTATATCCTTCCAAGCTTCATGCCATATAACCAATTCATCAAAATAGTTATTCGCACTACTTCTAGAATAAATATCACAATTAAGTTCAGAATCAGTACCAGTTGTTCTAGTAAAATATCCTAACTCATTTTCTCCATCTTGAAGTAATTCAACTTTATTAATAGTAGAATCAGAACATATTTTTATCTGCTTAATTTGATTAAATATTTCATTAGTTCTAATACGATGATTAGCAGGATTATAATAAAAACTACCATTCTTATATTTTTCTGCATCAACAGATAGTTTTTCTATTTTAGCAGCTCCATCTCCAGACTTAACTCCAGGAACCATTAAACCATCTAATATATTAACATCATATCCATCATAAGTATCTTCACCAATAATTTGATTACCTGCATCATCATAATCTACACCAGAAATAACAGTTTTTCTAACAGTTGGATCAGTTGAAGTAATTGGTTTAACACCAGCATATCCTGAAATATATGATGCTCCTCCATATCCTTCTGCTCCTGTTGCATTAGATACGTAATATCCATCTCCAGATTTAGATACCTCAAAATCATTACTCTTAAAATGACCATTTTTAGAACCAACTAAACATTGATCAGTATTTTTAGGAGCCTTGTTTGGATATAATGTACCAAAATAATTAGTAGTCTTTGTTGTATCTAGACTATAATCAGCTTTAATTGCTCCTCCAGAAGAAAACATATCTGTATTATAACCACATAAAGTACCACCATCAGCATGTATTTCAGTACCTCCACCAGCAGCAACCATTAATCTAGAAGCAAGTCCAATCTTTTCATTAGATTCAATAATTCTAATATCGGTAGATCCTCCAGGTTTGCCTTCAGTAGAACCACCTACTTTTATAAAAAACATTTGCCCTTCTTGTAGCCAAACAATCCCTGTAACATAAGCACCTTTTCCACCACTAGTACCATTTCCTGAAGCACCCCATAATTCTATTCTATACCAACCAGATTGTCCTACAGGAACTTCAAATTGTTGTAATTCATTATCTTCTGTATAAGAATATGAAATAGACGCTCTCGAATAAAAATTAAGTTCATTATCTATATCTCTAGATAAAGATTTTATATTTGATCTATTAGTAGATAAACTACCCATTATAACAATAATAAGCATAATACCTAAAATAGATAAACCATAAATAACAGTAGTAATTGCAAACCCTTTATTATTCATATAATCACCTTACTATTAAAATTATAACATAAAATATAAAAAAAATAATATGTAATAATTCTATTTACATATTATTTAATAAAACTATATATTTATCTCCATATTTCTTATCTTTAATACATTTAAAAGTATTTGGATAAACTATTTTATCTAAACTATCACTCTCACATATAATTAATCCAGACTCACTAAGTAAACCTAAATCACTAATTAATTTTAAACTCTCTTCAATATAATTAGTCTTATATGGTGGATCTAAAAATATTAAATCAAATTTAATATCTCTATTACTAAGTTCTCTTAAACACTTCTTATAATCTAAATTAATTACTTCACAATTAGTAATACCAAGTTTCTTTATATTATTATTAATTACCTTAATAGCTTTAAAATTATTATCACAAAGATAAGCAAACTTACTACCATTACTTAAAGCTTCTATTCCTAAATTACCACTACCAGAAAATAAATCTAATACCACACTATCAAGAATATTATTCTGTATAGTTGCAAATAAACTCTCTTTAACTCTATCCATTGTAGGACGAGTACCATCTAAATCATAACCATCAAGTACTCTACCTTTATATAGACCACTAATTATTTTCATTTACATCCCTTATTTCCATTTATACTTTTTAATCTACTATTAATATCCATTATAAATAAATTAATATCAGTTTCATTTAACTTATATTCTTTAAATAACTCATTATCTATAATTTTACTCTTAATACTTTCATCTCTACTTATAGAATAATCTTCTATTAGTTTCTTTAACTCCTTATCTTTAGATAATTTCTTATTTAATTCTTTAATTCTTTTTACTTGCTCTGAATCATCTATTTTACTAATTAAAATATTAGTTTTTTCTATTAACTCTTCCATATAAGAAATTATAACATAAAAAAGAGACTATTTGTCTCTTTTTACATATTGTCTAGCAAGATTTCTATTTTTAAATTCTTCTTTTAATTTACCCTTAGTCTTTCTTAAGAATCTCTTCTTATCATATAGAATAGTATCACTATCTAATAATGACTCTTTATAAAAATCACAAGTAAAATCAGGATTCTTATATACAGGAGCAAATACAGGCATAATAGTAAAGAATACATCTTTAACTCCATTATTATGAGTATTAATAATTGTTATCATAGATCTAACACCTTCAAGTAATTGAAAATAATCATCTATATCTTTAGTTACAATAACTAACTTAGTATTTTCAGGATCATAACTAATAGTATATGCACCATCTATATTATGATAAGGCATTAATCTATCAACAAAATCCATTAAATGTTCATTAATTTCTTCTTTTTTAGTTTGATCTCCATAAATAATAGATTTAACTTCAGGATAAATATTCTTAAATATACGATAATCATTATTCGCAAATAAATCAGTTTGTTTAATTCTCTTACCTCTAAACTTCTTATGAAGATTTAAATCCATTAAATTATGTATTCTATATAAATCTTCTAATTGAGAATAATTAAAATCATCAAATTCACTAAAATAATCAGTATTATTAGTTTGTTTTCTATGTTCTACTATATATGTAGATAATTCATCTCCATATCTTGATATCTTATCTTTATTAATTCTTAATTTTGTGAATCTCTTATTAGCCATCTTAAAATAATTAAACATAGCATGATTAGAATAATCTCTATTATTAAAACTATAATTATATATTTTACTAGTAGTATCATATAACATTAAGTTAGAGATTGCTCTATCAGATATCTTTTCATCTCCTATATTTAATAGTCCACCTAAATATATAGAAAAATACATATTAAATATCTTATTAGCAGTATCAGAATCTATACTATTATCAAAATTCATAATATACTTAATCATTCTTTCACGAAAATCTTCATATGAATCTGAATTATGATAAGCATAATCTTGTTGTATTCTTATATTTTCTATATCTTCTACTATCTCTACATCTTTAATATTTTCTCTTTTTTTATAATCAAAATATAAATCAATTAAATCATAATAATGTCCGTTTAAGAATCTATATTTCTTACAATAAGAACTTATCGAATACATTAAAGCCATAGTTGCGAATAAATGGTCATTTTCAGTAAATTCTCCTCTTCTAGATTTTAATCCATCTATCTCCTTATATTGATCATAAATATAATCAATCTTACTCATACTATAACCTCCAATTTCTAGTTATATATTATACCATAAATTCCCTAAAAAGAAATAAAAGGAGAGGCCTACTCTCCTTTATATTCAGTATTATAACCATGATTTTCTTTAGGTCTTAAATCATTTGGATACATAACATCAGTATAAATATCTTGTTGTAGTTTCTTAATTATATTATATACTTCTTGATAATTAGAAATACTATTAATATTAATACCAGCAACAGTAATATCACTATTACCATATGTAGTATTATTAACTAATTGACTAGAAGTAAGCATAATATCTCCTACACCAAACATTTGGTCAAATATACCTCTATGTAGATTAACATGAGATAATTCAGCAAAAGGTTTATTGTGATAATTCTTAGTAAATACTCCATTAGATATATAAACAGCTTTATCAGTAACTATATAATAAGTATTTCTATATCTTCTAATAGAGAATATTACTCCTCCTAAATATATCCATACTGGCATTAAATGGAATAAGAAAAATCCTACAAAGAATAATCCCATTCCTCCAGCTTCAGGTCCACTTAAGAAAGCACCTATAAAGAAACTGTCAAATAAAAACCATACTAATGCTATTGGAAGCATAGGATTAAAAATACTTTCAAATATGAAACATTTAAAATCAGGTTTCCCTTCATAAAATATTTTCTCATTATTCCCAACCAAACCTTTTAATTCATTATTATTATCCATTTATATTCTCCTTAATTTAAAAAATCATCTATAGTCATTAATCTATCATCTATTTCTTTTAGATTAACTTTATCTTTTTTAGGAGCTACCTCTTCCTTAACTTCTTCTACGATATTATCTTCTTCAATTAAAGTTTCTTGTTCCTTCCCAGGTTTTATTAATGTAGCAACTACAAAAGAATCAGTAATGTTACTTTTAACTAATTGAGTACCTGTAGAATATCTATCTGCTATAGGAAGCTCAGTATTCTTAACTATAGTTATATCACCATTCTTAAGTCCAATATTACATCTATTATCCTCAATAAATATCTTTAATACTTTATATGGATTAGATTTAACTTCTCTAATTACTTGAATACCTCTTCTTGTACGAGTAGATATATCAAATTCATTAAGTCTAACTCTCTTACCAGTTCCTTTAGATGTAATAATACTAATAAATTCATATGTATTATATGAGAAGTTTGCTACTCCTACTATCTCATCATCTTTAAGTTTCATTCCTTTAACTCCACTAGCTTTAGCTCCAACTATAGGAATTTCCTCAGTCTTAAAACTTAAACCATATCCAGAATCAGTTACCATAAATAATGTATCATAATCTTCAGTAATTACACTAATTAGTTTATCTCCATCTTTTAATTTCATACAACTAGATGCTTTATTATATCTTTGTAATCTAAAGTCAGTTAGTTTTGTTCTCTTAACTAAACCGTCTTTTGTTGTTAAAATTAAGTTTTTATTACTACTAAAGTCATATGCTGGTATAGCTGCAATAACACTTTCTTCTCCAGGAAGTTCTATTAC
>CALYOH010000064.1 GCA_945228905.1 uncultured Caryophanales bacterium | reverse complement strand
ACTTTTCTTTACATTAGAAGATGTGGCAGGCATATTATCTGATATTTTAAAGGTAGTTTATTTAATAATATTATTAACGCAGTAAAAAAAGATGTATTGTATTATGAATCAGCAATGAAACAATTAAATACTTATATTGAAATAATGGAGGATGAATTTGCAACATTATACGAGATAAGTCCAATAAATCATGTTTCTACAAGAATAAAAACACCTGAGAGTATTGCAGAAAAATTAAAAGAAAAAAACTGTCATTAAATATTGATGGGATTGAATCATTATCAGACATAGTAGGTGCAAGAATTATTTGCGATTTTGTAGATAATATTTATACTGTTATTGATTCTATTAAAAATAATCAAAACATATAAGTAATTAAAGAAAAAGACTATATTACTAATCCTAAAGAAAGTGGTTATAGAGGATATCATATGATTATTGAAATGCCTATTTCTATTGGAGGAATATTAAAAAATATTAAAGCTGAAATTCAAATTAGAACTTTAGCTATGGATTTATGGGCAGAAAATGAACATAAATTAAATTATAAAAAGAAATTAATTAGTGACTCTACAAAGCAAAAATTAAAAGAAAACGCAGATATTATTTGGAATGTAGATTTATCCATGAATGATTTATTCAAAAAAATCGAAAGAAAATGTCTCATATAGATAAACTTTAACTTTTCTAAAGTTTGAATAGATTTCAAACTTTTTTTATAAAGTGGTATAATAGTATAAGAGATGAAAAAACGCAAGAAGATTATAATGATAAAATATAATTTAGGAGGATTATTATGATTAATGTATTAGTTATAGAAGATGAAGAGAATATTAGAAAAATTATATCCAAAGTTCTTAGTAGAGAAGGATACCATGTTTTTGAAGCCTCTAGTGCAGAAGAAGGATTGGATATAATCGATAAAAATTTAATTAATTTAATTGTTTTAGATCTAACGTTGCCAAAGATGGATGGATATGAATTTACTAAAGAATTAAGAGAAGCGAATATTGAGATACCTATATTAATGGCAACTGCTCATCAATTGCCAATTGATAAACATAAAGGATTTATGGCAGGTACAGATGATTATATGACTAAACCACTTGATATGGATGAATTTGTGCTTAGAATTAAAGCATTACTAAGAAGAAGTAAAATTGTTAACGAAAGAAAAATAACAATAGGCAAAGTTACATTAGATTATGATTCACTAACAGTAACAAGAGAAGATGATAAACAAACTCTTCCTCAAAAAGAATTTTATCTATTATATAAATTATTATCTTATCCAGATAAAATATTTACAAGAATTGAATTAATGGATGAAATATGGGGTTATGAAACAGATAGTGATGATACAACTATCAATGTTCATGTTAATAGATTAAGAAAAAGATTTGATAAATATCCTGAATTTGAAATTAAAGCAATTAGAGGATTAGGATATAAAGCGGTGAAGAAAATTGAAGAATAAAAATATAACTAAAAAATTAAAAATAAATACATACTTTATTATATGGACATTAATATCTAGTTTGTCATCATTAGTAGTTTTTGGAATAATATATTTTATTTTAAATATTAATATTGATATGTCAGATAAGATTAAAAGTAGTCCTATGACTGCAATAATAATATTAATAATAACTCAATTAATAATAAGTTGGTTAATGACAATTATAATTGGAAATCCAGTTATTCGTGGAATGAATGATATAGAAAAGGTTATTGATGAAGTATCGAATGGAAATTATAAATCCAGGGTAAAAGAAACAAAAATATTAAAAGAAATAAAACATAATTTTAATAAAATGATTTCTGAATTAGATAGTGTAGAAATATTAAGAAGCGATTTTGTTAATAATTTTTCACATGAATTAAAGACTCCGATCGTATCAATAAAAGGATATGCTGAAGAATTAAAAAAAGATGATTTAACAGAAGAAGAAAAAGAAAAATATTTAGATGTTATTATTGAAGAATCTGATAGATTATCATCTTTATCAACTAATATACTTAATTTATCAAAAATAGAAAAACAAGAAATTGTTTCAAATAAAAATAAAATTAATATTGGAGAGCAAATTAGAAAAGTAATTTTAATGGAATATAAGAAAATCGAAAAGAATAATCTAGAAATAGATGTAGATATTGATGATTGCTATTCAATTGTTAATGAAGATTTGATGGAACAAGTATGGATTAATTTAATAGAGAATGCAATTAAATTTAATAAGAAAAATGGTAAAATATTTGTTAAAGTTAAGAAAGTAAATGATAAAATAACAATATCAATTAAAGATACAGGTGTAGGTATAGACGAAGATAAAATAAATCGTATTTTTGATAAATTCTATACTACAAGTGAGAAAAATGGTAAATCAGGTAATGGTTTAGGATTAGCTCTAACTAAAAAAATACTTAATCTACATAACGGTTCAATAGAAGCAAATAGCAAATTGAATAAAGGAACAGAATTTATAATATTATTAAATAGTGTATAAAAAATACACTATTTTTTTAAAAAGTTTATTTTCAGTTTATTTTTCTAGTGTATGATACACAACAAAAGGAGAGAAAGTGTATGAGAAAAATTACAGATTTTATTGTAAATAAAAGAAACATAATTTTAGTAATATTTGTAATTCTTACAGGGGTTTGTCTATATACTTCTACAAAAGTTAATATTAACTCAGATATAGCTAAATACCTACCAGCTACATCAGAGACAAAAATAGGTAAAGATATAATGGATGAAGAATTTGATGAAATAAAATCAAGTACTTTAAATGTTATGTTTAAAAATCTGTCTGAAGAAGAAAAACAAGAAAAACTTAAAGAACTACAAAATATTGAAGGTGTTAGTAGTGTAGATTACGATAATACCAAAGAGTATAATAATGGTGACTATACATTATATACTATCAATGTAGATGATTATGATCATTCAAAAACTGCTGAACATATTTATGACACAGTGGATAATATGAAACCAGCGGCTATGAGTGGTTCAATCTATACAGAATTTAAACCAGTATTGCAAGTATGGATTATTGCAGTGGCAATTGCTATGGCGATGGTAATATTAACAATACTAAGTGAATCTTACATTGAACCTTGGTTATATTTAACATCTATTGGAATAGCAGTATTTATTAATAAAGGAACAAATATTATATTCCCAAGTGTATCTAATATAACAGATTCAATTACAGCAATCCTACAACTTGCATTATCTATGGATTATTCAATAATGTTATCTAATAGATACAGACAAGAAAGATTAAAGGAAAAAGACAAAGTAAAAGCTATGAAGAATGCTTTATTTGATTCATTTAAAGCAATTTCAAGTAGTTCAATTACTACAGTAGTTGGATTATTAGCATTAGTATTTATGAGCTTTACAATAGGTAGAGATTTGGGATTTGTTCTTGCTAAAGGAGTATTACTAAGTTTAGTAAGTATATTCTTCTGTCTACCAGGATTATTAGTAATGTGTGATAAATTAATTATGAATTCTAAAAAGAAAACAATTAATTTCAATCTTACTAAAATAGGTAAATATATTTATAAAACTAGATGGGGACAATTAATATTTATTATAATTGCTTTCGTTACTGCTTATATCTTAAAAGGAAATATTGGTATTTTATATACTGGTTCACAACAAGATGAAGTTGGTAAACATTTCCCATCAACAAATCAAATTGCTATTGTTTACAAAAACGAATATGAAGAGATTATTTCAAAATATTGCAAATCAGTAGAAGATGATGAAAAAGCAAATCAAGTATTATGTTATGGTAATACTATTAATGAAAAACTTGCCTATGATGAATTAAATGATAAATTTAAAGATTTAGGTCAAGATACTGAAATAGATGATTATTTAATTAAAATAATTTATTATAATTATTATAATAAAAATAATAATGACAGTATGACATTAAACGAATTTATTTCATTCATTAAATCAGATGTTTATACAAACGATAAAGTATCTGATTCAATAGATAATAATGTTAAAGACAATATTAATTTACTTGAAAATTTTGCAACAAAAGATAACGTTAATAAAAAAAGAACAGTAAGTGATATTGCTAATATCTTAGGAATGAACGAAAGTGATGCTAAGGATTTATTAATACTATATAATTCTAAATATAGTAATACAACAATGACTATTAAAGAATTTGTTAATTTTATGATAGACGAAGTATCAGTAGATCCTGTATATGGTTCTAGTGTTGATAATAATACATTAGCTTCATTAAAACAATTAAAACCATTTATTGATTCAAATAATATTAATAAAAAAATGACTTCTAGTGAAATAGCTGCTACATTTGGAATAGATAAAAATATGGTAGATCAATTATTCTTATTCTATAGAACAACAGAAGATTCTACTTCTATCATGACAATAAATGAATTTGCAACATATGCATTAAATTTAAAATCTAACCCAACATTTGCATCTATGTTTAATGAAGATACAACTAATAAATTAACATTATTAAAAACATTAAGTGATGATGCTTATGTAAATAAGCAATTAAGTTCTAGTGAAACTGCTGGAATATTATCAAAAATGGGAATAGATAACTTAAATGCTGATACAGTAAGTGTATTATATTTCTATGATTATTATTTATCTAATGAACCTACAAATAAGTTAACAATTAATCAATTTGCTTCATTATTAGGATCATTAAAATCAAATTCAACTTATAGTTCATATGTTTCTAGTGTAGATGAATCAACTATTAATACTTTAAAAACATTTAGTAATAATGCATTAATGAATTCTCCATTAGATTATGAACAAATGGCTAGTAGTTTATCAAATTATGGATTCACTAAAGAAAGTGTTAAATCATTATATATTTATAATTACTTATTAAATAATAATAGTACAAGTACAACAATGACATTAAATGAATTTGCAACACTTGCTTTATCATTAGATGATGAAACATTAGCTTGCGGTAATTCTTGTACAGAAACAAGAACAAGTCTTACAAAATTAAAATCATTAAGTGATTCAAATATAACAAGCGCTAAATTAGATGCTGATAAAATGTCTGCTTCTCTTGGCGTTGACATTAATAAAGTTAATTCTGTTTATGGTAATGCTTCTGTTGAAATGTCTATTTTAGAATTTATTACAGCATGTGGTGGAGTTAATTCACAAGATAATACTGTTAAACAAACAGCAATAATTATAGCAAATCAAAGTACAAAAATGGATTACAACACAATTTCTGCATATGTAGGAATTAGTGCTGATAAAACTAAAACATTATATTTATTAAATGATGCTACAGTAAACACTATATCTAAAACAAATAAATTAAGTGTTAATGAATTGATTTCATTTATTTTAACAAGATATAATGCTAATGATTCAAAAATAACAAATAGTTTTAATGCAGATCAAATTGCTTCATTAAAACAAGCAGCAGCAATTATAAATATTTCTGCTAATCAATACACATATAATGAAATGGCTACAGTATTAGGAGCAATGAATCCTAGTATTACATCTGATTCTACAAAATTATTATATGGATTATATAATTATCAAGCTGTACAATCAACTGATACTAAGAGTATTAAAGAAATTATTTATTTTATAGTTGCAAATCAAAATGATCCTATGATATCTTCAAAACTTGGGGATAAAAAAGAAACATTAGTACTTGCTTATACATTGGTTAATAATACAAATACAAAATACTCTTATAAAGAAATGGCTAAATTAATTGGTCAACCAGAAAGTACAGTAAAAAGTATATATGGTGTTGTAGATTATAATAAATCAACAACTTCTATGACTCCTTATGAATTCGTAAGCTTAATATTAAATAATAAAGACAATGAATTATTAAAAGGTAAAATTGACAATAATACAATTAACACATTAAAACTTGTTAAAACAGTTATGGATAGTACTTTAAATAATACTAAGTATAATGCAGCTTCTTTAGCTAAATTATTGGGTAGTGATAAAGATACAATTAGTTTAGTAATGTCTTTATATAATTCTCGTTATATAAAAGCAAATCAAACTATTTCATTAAATGACTTTACAAGCTTTATCTTAAGTGATGTTGTTACAGATGAAAAATATTCTTCTAAGATTGACAATGAATCTAAAGAAAAACTTAAAGTTGTTAATGGTATAATTAAAAATACTAATAGTGGTATTAAATATAATTCATTAGATTTATATAATGTCTTAAATAAATTAAGTGATGAATTAGATTATAATTTAGTAGATATAGTATACATATATCATGGAAGTAAAAACAATTATGATAATTCATGGAAATTAACAGTAGAACAAATTATTAACTACTTAAATGATGATTTATTAAAAGATGAAAAATATTCTAATTTCATAGACAAAGATATGGAAAAGACTATTAAAGATGCTAAAACAACAATAGGCGATGCTAAAAATCTTTTAGTGACAAAAAATTATTCAAGAGCAATAATTAATTCTAAATATGGATTTGAAGATAAAGATACATTTGAATTTATTCAAAATGCATTAGATACAGTAGGAAAAAATGATGGAGTATATGTTATTGGAGATTCTCCAATGGCACTTGAAATGAGTCAATCATTCAATGGTGAATTAAATTA
>CALYOH010000063.1 GCA_945228905.1 uncultured Caryophanales bacterium | reverse complement strand
ACTGGTAATTTACAAGTATCTTTAGCATCTCTTCCATGAGGTCTAACATGACAAACATTATTTTCACTCATACCTACGAAGTTTGTTTTTCTTATTCCGTTTTCAATAGATTTAACAATATTACCAGACTTAATTGTATTATAAGTTTTCTTCCACATTTCCATAACAGATGTTTCAATATCTATCTCTGGCATATTCCATAGTTTAATCCCTTTAAATACATATTCTCCGTTTTCCATTTTAAATACAAAGAACATATATTTAGTTGTTTCTAATTCTTCTTTTAAATCACAATCTTCCCAATCTTGATTAATTATTTCAGTATATTTAAAATATGGGAATGATATTGATTCTTTTATTCTACCATTTTCTTCTATACGAATTGTTTTAGGTATGATTTTTGCTTTTTGAAATTCTTCTGTTTCTGCTAGTTTACTTTTTACATTAAACATTCTACTAATAAGCATATTATTTATATTTTTAGCATTTGATTCTAAACCAAATTCTTTCATTAATTCTTTTTGAGTTTTACCTTTATATTTATCTACTACGTTCTTAATAAATTCATTAAATGTATTTGAAGTTCCTTTTAATACTTTTTCAACATTTGAATAATCGCCAATATATTTTCTAACAAGTTGAGTCATATATGAATTTTTAAAACAAAATGCTCTTTGCATAGCTGGAATATCATTAAAAGGTTGTTCTCTAACTGATAATGCATTTGCACCTTTAGAGCAAGCTCCTAAATACATTGTATCTGCTTCTGATATTTCATGAGCTTTTCCGTCTTTTATTTTTTGAATTATAAAATTCCAGTCTTCTTCAATTTGTTTTAAATCTTCATTGTTTTCAAGTTCTAATAGTTTTTCATGAGTAATGATTAAATCTTTTTTATCTTTATTTGCTTCCCATAGATACCATAACAATTGAATTTTGTTATTCTTATACCAAAAATGACTACTTTTAAATTCGTTTTTATATTCAGTCATATAATCAATAATATTTAATACTAATCTTTCTTTAGCTGATAATTTACCATCTTTAATCTTTTTATATGGTGTTACTTTTAATTCAATTCCTGCTGGCATAAAGTCTGGTTCAGAATCACTATTGTTATCCATACCGAATAATAACTTTTCAATTAGTTGACCTAATCCACCTTTGTTAGCTTCTTTATCTTCAATTGTAATTACTTCTTCATTTAAAATATCATTAACTGATTTACCAATTGCTGATTTAGATATAAGTTCAATTTCTTCTCTGGTGTATAATCTTCCTTTTTTCATAAAATGCTCCTTTCGATCTTGTTTTTGATAAAAAAATAATATAAAATATTTATATACAGATGTTGATCTTTTCTAGGAAATTTAGTATAATATTCCCTGGTAAAGGTTGATCTTTCAAATCAATTATATTATAATATATTTAGAATTAATAGACAACAAACAGGAGGTACAAAATGAAAAAGACATGTGTAGAATTATTCGCTGGTGTTGGTGGATTTAGATGCGGTTTAAATAAAGTTTCATTGGAAGGAGAAAAAGTAACTGAAAATGGAAATTGGGAATTTCTATGGGCAAATCAATGGGAACCTTCTACTAAAACACAAGATGCTTATAATTGTTATGGAACAAGATTTGGTTTTGAAGATGTTAGTAATGTAGATATTTTTGAAGTAGATAAAAAGCAAGTTCCAGACCACACATTATTAGTTGGTGGTTTTCCTTGCCAAGATTATTCAGTCGCTCAAACACTTTCTAATAGTAAAGGTATTGAAGGGAAAAAAGGCGTTCTATGGTGGGCTATAGAAGAAACATTAGCAATTAAACAACCTCCATTTGTTCTTCTAGAAAATGTAGATAGATTATTATTATCTCCTGCTAAACAAAGAGGTAGAGATTTTGGAATAATATTAAGAAGTTTTTATGAAAATGGATACGATGTTCAATGGAGAGTTATAAATGCTGGTGAATATGGATTACCACAAAAAAGAAGAAGAACTTATATATTCGCATATCATAAATCAACTAACTATTATAAAGAAATGCAAAAATTAACTGATAGTGATGTGATTTTTGAAAAAGGATTATTTGTTAAACAATTTCCAATTAAAGAATCATACGAAGCAATTGCTGAAGCATGTGTTTCTGATTATAAAGATATTATAGAAGTAAGTAATATGTTTAAATGTGAATTTTATAATGCTGGAGTTATGAAAAATGGTGGAATCTATACAGTTAAAACAAAAGCTGATTTTAATTTAGTTTATCCATTAAGAAAAATAAGAGAAGAAAATGAAGTAGATGAAAAATTCTTCTTAACTGATGCTCAAGTTGAAAAATTTGCATTCTTAAAAGGAAGTAAGAGAATTCCTAGAGTTAAACCAGATGGTACACCTTATTATTATACAGAAGGTGCTATGCCTTTTCCTGATAATTTAGATGCTCCAGCAAGAACAATGTTAACTAGCGAAGGTGGAGTTAGTAGAACAACTCATGTTATCGAGGATTTTAAAACTAAGAAACCTAGATTGTTAACTCCGGTTGAATGCGAAAGAATAAATGGATTCCCTGATAATTGGACAAATACTGGTATGACACAAAAGAAAAGAAATTTTATGATGGGTAATGCGTTAGTAGTTGGAGTTATCGAAAAAATTGGTGAAGAAATAGAAAATATTATAGATAATGAAAATTAGAAGGTGTATAATTAGAATAGCTGAGATATCATTAAAATTATGATATCTTTTTCTATTGTGTTGATCTTTTAATAATCACATGATGTTATTGAAATAAATGGAGGTTTATAATGAAAAAATATGAAATAGGTGTATCTACATTAATGTTACTAGTAATTGGGGGTGCTATTATAATTGATTTTATAGATATAACAAAATATTTACCTTTTACTAAAAATTATGATTGGTTAAATGTTGTTAGTGCAGTTATTGGTGGATTAATTGGAGGATTATTTACTTTTTTAGGTATATCTTTATCAATTAAAAATGAAAGAAAAAATAATCAGGAAAGATTAATAGAAGATAAAAAGCAAAATGGTTATAGCTATTTAGTATTTGATAATAATCCAATAAAAATAACTATAGCTTTAGATTCGTTGATTAATGTTCAAGAAATAAAAAATTATACAAATCTTGTTATCGCTGAAAATGTAAAAGCAGATTGTACACAATACATTGAATTCGAACTTTCATTTAAAAATATTAATATGAATTTTCCTTCTGCTGTTGGAGTAAATAAAATAATATTACTTTATAATTCTTGTGAAAAAGATAGCAAAATAATATTTAATGATATTATGGAATTTACTGGCTATTCTATATCTTTTAAACCAATTACTTTAAAAAATGATAATACCATTGCTTTTAAATGTACCGCATTAATTAACTCTGATCAATTAAATGATATTAAAACAAATTTAATTGATAGTGAAAGGATAGATGTTAAAGCAGATATTTCCTTTTTGAACCCAAATAATATAATTACTCGAGGAACATTTAGTAGTAATCTGCAAAGAAATAATCATAAAAAAATAGGAAATAAAAATACTCGTGGGTCTAATAAAATTTGTAATGAATATAGTTCAATTAATAATTATTTTATTATCGACAAAATAGATTACATAGAAAACAATTCTATAAAAGATTAACTCTTAATATAAGGAGGCATAAATGAAGTTATTTAATAATAAGTATAGCATAAATTCGATGCATTTTGACTTTTTCAAGGCTTTTTATATTTGAATTATTTAAAATATATTAACAAGCCTGATTAATTCTTTTTTTCGACAAAATTCGACAAAAGTACTTTTTCTTTAATTCCTGTAACTACAAATAATAAAAGAAATCTTTTCACAAGTGAAATAAAAAACTGGAGATTATACTCCAGTTATTATTTTAATTAATCCATCTTTATAAATTCTAAACTACAATTATCAACCACCATTATGTGATGTCCTTCTGGAACTTCTATTTCAAAAGATGTGTTTATTGACTTATTAAAATAGTCGTTTACATCACAGTTTTCATCATAACCAGAACTATTCTTGCAGATGGAATCTGAGACTACTGATAAACCGCCATTGTTTGCAGTTGTTTCTGGAAGTACCATTACTTTATATTTACCAAGTGGAATAAAGTATTCTATATAATTCTTTCCGTCATAAGTAACATCTCTACCATATTCTCCGTATTCACCCTTATTTATTTTAAAAGTAAGTGAGGCAGATTCCTTTTCTTTTTGCCAACTTTCATTTAACGCAGAATTATCAACATTATCTGTACATCCTGTTATACCAAATATTAAAAGTCCTAAAAATAATATCAACATTATTTTTTTGTGCATATCATCAATCCTTTCCCTTTATGAATAGATTATACCATATTTATAGCTCAGAAACTCGACAAAAGTGCTTTTTCTTGGTTTTCTTTTCTACCAATAATAAAAGACCCGCCTTCCCCCGCACCCCCTTGTGGTTCTTTTGTTTTGATTTTTTCTACGATTTATATACTTTTAGTAAAAATAAGGACTAAATCCACACTACAACTTACAGGTTTGACCTTCGAATTTTTGACCTTTCGTACTCTAGGTCAAAAAAAGGTGAAGAAAGGTTTATTTTAATCTTGACACCATCTCCAAAAACATTTAATGGGAGTTTGTTAATATTTATATATTAAAATACTATAAATATTATTTTTTTTATTATGACAAGTAATATAATAGATAATCGAATATTTAATTGGATGAGTATTTGTGAAGAAGAATCAAAATAGTTATGGATTTATAGATTCTAAACATATTAGAAGGTGTGAATATGAAGTAAGAAGAGAATTTGCTTTTAATGGTTTTGATAATGTTTATTATCAAAAAGGATTTCAAGATATAGATAGGATGTTTGAAAGAGTTAATATTAGAGGTGTATCTACTGAAATATTTATAAAGACTCCTTTCTTAACTAAAAAGATTTATGCTTCTCCTTAGGGAGTAACTTATGTTACTGATATTACTGATTGGATAGATTTTGAACATTTACTTTAGTTAATTATAATAGTGTTATATTCTTTATAAGTAAACTTATAGATGAAGATTTACTTACTAGATATATGAAATCTATTTATGAGTTCTTTAGAGTTAAAGATAAGATTAAAGATAGAGATATACAATTAATAAAACATTTTCATTCAAATAATGAATAGTAAAGTACTTAATTATAAGTACTTTTTTTATTTTATATTTTACTTATTATGTTATAATTATCATAGGGTGAAGATAGATGGATATACTATTATATTTAGCAATTATACCTGTATTTTTACTTTTATTATTTATTTATAAAAAAGATACTAAGAGTGAACCTATGGGAATGGTAGTTAAAATATTCTTTTTAGGAGTATTTAGTTGTATCCCTACAGTAATTGTAGAATTATTTTTAGATGGATTATTTAGTACTGAGAATTTTTCTTCTTTAGCTAGATTATTCGTTAATGTATTTATAGGAGTTGCGTTAGTAGAAGAGTTCTTTAAATGGATTATTGTTAAACTTGTTGGTTATAATAATAGTAATCATGATGAGACTTATGACGCTATTGTATATTCAGTATTTGCTTCTTTAGGATTTGCTTGTTTTGAAAATATTGGATATGTATTTAGTTATGGTTTTACTACTGCATTAGTAAGAGCATTTACTGCAGTACCTGGACATGCTTGTTTTGGTGTTATGATGGGTTATTTCTTTAGTAAAGCTAAACAATCTACTCATAACGGTTCTAATAAAGAAGGATTATATTTACTATTAAGTTTGGTAGTACCAACACTTGTTCATACTGTTTATGATTTCTTAGTATTTAGTCAAGTTGAATTCTTAAATGGTATTTGGTTCTTATTTGTAATAGTTTTATTTATAGTATGTTTTATACTTGTTAGTAAGGCCGCTAAAGAGAATGCTTATTTTATTAAACATTATGTAACTATTCCAAGTACTAATACTAATAATATTAGTAATAATACTATTGGTACTAATACTAATAATATTAGTAATAATACTATTGGTACTAATACAACTAAAGCTAATTATTGTCCATATTGTGGTAAACAAAATGATGGAGGAAACTTCTGTACTGGTTGTGGAGCTAAATTTTAATAAAGGAGTTATTATATGAGTGAATTTAAAAAGAAGATGCAAGAAAAGATTAAACAATATTCTAATGATGAATATTTAGATGGTTATATTAGAAGTGAATATCTTACTAAAGATGGAGATGCAGATATATATCTTAATATAGAAACATTAGATGATTTATTTGATTCTAGAACTTCTGGTAATCAAATAGAACTTAATCCAGAAATATATGAATTTATTGATAATAAGTCTTCTATGCTACCAAGCGATACTATTCTTAATTTACATATTACTGGAGTTAATTTAACTCCTAAAGAACAAGGTATTGTTAAACATATTATTAAAGAGCATTATGCTATTGAATTATATAAAGTACAAAAAGAGTTTTCTAAATATCGTAATAAGATAGTTAGTTTATTAATACTTGGTATTATTGCATTAATAATATATTTTAATATATATTTTATAGAAGACTTTGATTTATTACTTGAAGCATTTGCATTCTTATTCTCTTTCTCATTATGGGAAGCAGGAGATTGTTATATATATACTTTAAGTGATATAAAATTAGAAAGAGAAAATATTACGCAAGATTTACTTATGAATGTAGAATTTGATGATTAATAAAAGAAAGAAATTATATCTTTCTTTTTTTATGACAATCTAAATAAAGTCAAGTATTATTTTAACTTTAATTTTTATG
>CALYOH010000062.1 GCA_945228905.1 uncultured Caryophanales bacterium | reverse complement strand
ATTTACACTCCGTCAACAAAGTTTTATTGTTTTTGTTAAAAAGAATCTGCTTATATTTTAAAAAATGTCAAAAATAGGGTTGTCGCAATAAGATGAAGAAGCCGTTTTCTCCCGCCGACAGGCGTATGTTTATACTCCGAGGCGGGAAAAACGGCTAAAAAGAAACACATTAAAAAGAATACTTAATATATAACAATGGAAACAGGCTTGCGCTTTTGGATTTTAAAGCACAAACTACTCCAGATGGGCCTCCACCTATAATTACAATTCTTTTCATAGTTCCAACTCCTTTTATCGTTCATATTATATCATATTTAATTATATTTTTCATTATTATGATATCATAAATTATTTTTCATGATATAATTATTTTGAATAGTAGGTGTTGATATGAGAAAAAGAAGAAGATTAAAAAAGAAAGTTATTATTCCAGTAATAATTTTATTTATTTTATTAGTATGTAGTTTATCATTTATATTAATCTCAACTAATAATAAGAATACTTTAAAAGGAATAAAAAAGAATTATAGTCAGTTTGTTAAAACTACTGGTACTACTAATTTATATGATAAACATCATAAAAAAATTGGTAGTATTTCTAAAGATTATGAATTAGAATTAGTTAAGATTAAGAAATTAACTAATAAGAATAAATATATTAATATTAAGGATACTGATTTATATATTAGTTATAAGGATATTACTAAGATAGATAAGATTACTAAGAAAACTAATAATACTAATTACATAACTTTAAATAAGAATATTAAGACTACTAGTAAAGTTGTTTTATATAAGGGTAAGAAAAGAGTTATTACTTTAGATAAAGGTATTAATACTCCTATTCTATATATGGATAATGATAATTATTATGTTAATTATTTAAATCAAATATTTAATATTAAAAAAACTAAAAGTATTAAAACCGTAGATTCTAATAATAGTAAAGATACTAATACTAATCATATTAGTGTATTATATTTTGATAATATAAGTAATGTTTGTAATGATGATAATTGTGTACCAAGATTAGTTGCGAGAATGGAGCTTCAAAAATTAAAAGAAGCTGGATATTATACAATAACTAAAGATGATTTTATTAATTATATTAATGGTAATGTAATGCTTAAAGATAAAGCTATATTAATTACTACTAATGATGTTAATGATAATATTAAAGAATTTAATAATACTTATGGATTTAATATTACTAAGGTTGAAGATAATAATATTAAATTTAATTATAATAATACAACATCTAATGTAGGAACTAAAACAGATAGTATAAATGCTTATCAAATAAAAAGATATACATCATATGATGAAGTACTTAAGATGGCACAAGGAGAAAGTGTTACTGAAACTAATTATAATCTTAATAAAGATGTAAGTGTTCCAGTACTTAACTATCACTTCTTCTATGATCCAAGTATTGGAGAAACTTGCAATGAAAGTATATGTTTAGATGTTGCTAAATTTAGAGAACATTTAAAATATTTAAAAGATAACAGTTTTACTACTCTTACTAGTGCAGAATTTACTGAATGGATTTATGGTAACTTAGATGTTCCAGAAAAAACTATTTTAATTACAATAGATGATGGTGCTATGGGAACTGGTAAACATAATGGTAATAAATTAAACCCATTACTTGAAGAATATAAGTTACATGCTACTCTATTCCTAATTGCTGGATGGTGGGATGTTTCAAATTATATCGGTCCATATCTAGATATTCAATCTCATACATTTGATATGCATAATTATGGTGATTGTGGTAGAGGACAATTAGTATGTGCTAATTATGCTCAAGCTAAGGCTGATTTACAAAAGTCAATTGATATTATTGGTAATAATACTACTTTCTGTTATCCATTCTATAGTTATGATGATGAAGCTATTCAAGCTATTAAAGATTTAGGATTTAAAGTAGCCTTTGCAGGTGGTAATAGAAATGCTACTAGAAATAGTAATAAATATATAGTTCCAAGATATCCAATACTTAGTGATATAACATTAAATGATTTTATTTCTAAAGTAAATTAAAAAAGCAGTTCAATTAACTGCTTTTTTTATTCTACTAATAATCCCATAACTAGTTGGTATTTGTGGTTAGGATTTCCATTACTACATGTTTGTAATATTAATACCCTACTATCTTCTTCTAGTGTTAGATTACTTTTTATATTAGATTTATTCTTTAATTTAATTAAATGTTCTTTATATGTAAGACCATTAAATTCTTTTAAATTAACATAATCAAAATCATTTGTTTCTATATAACTAGAAAATATTTCATACTTATATTTTTTATCATTTGTATATAGATAAATATATTTATTATTTTCATAAAATTCTTGATTATTATAATTAGTTAGTTTATTAAATGATAAAATTATATACATATCACTATGTCCATATATTAATATTTTTTTATCATTTAATAGATTATTTCTATAATCTAAGAATGTTGCACCATAAATATTTTCATTTCTATAAATATCATGATTTAAGTAATAGTCATTATTTGATGTTTGAAGTATTACTTCTTTAAATAAACCTGGTATTTCTAATACTCCTACTATATCATTATTATTATATTCTTTCTTTAATTTATCTACTATTTTAGTATCTTTTTTTATTACAGGAACTTGTATTTCTGGTTTAAAGTCATAGCTTCTATCAATTTGTTTTGTTCCTACAAAGAATACTGTAATGATTAGAATTAATAATAAGAATACTCTTAATATCTTCTTCATATAACCATCCCCATTTATGTGCATATTATACCATAAAAGTTAAAAAAAACCAAGCGATTGAACTGCACTCCTTAGAGTAGATATCATAAAAAAGCAGTTCAATAAGAGTGTTATAATACACTTCCGAAAGGAATGGTATTTTTTTATAACGCAACAAGATTAAAGTCAAAAGTTAAGAAAAAGAGAAAAACCAACACAAAAAAGAGAAAAATAATTTTCTCTTTTTTATACCGTTTTTTTTGATGTCTCCTAAATAGGTTTCACATCAAATGCTTGGCTTTTTTTAATCCATTAATTTCTTTCTAAATATTACTGTACTAGTTAATGTAATGAATAGTATAAATAATTCTATTAAACCATTATCTTTATTACTGTAAACAATACCTGTATTTGGAGGAGTAATTTCTGGAATTGGCCCATTGTATTTATTAGTAATTTCAAATCCATTGATAATGGTATCATAATTAGCTACTTTAATTTCACTAATTGAGTATACTATTGCAATTCCTTGATCTCTATATTTATATAATGGATTTCCTTCATAGTCCTCATAGAATGTATAAGTCCAATTGTTCTTATCACTTAATTCTACTGAACCTATTTCTACTCCATCAGCATATAGTAATATAATGATTGATTCTGGTCTAGAAGAATATTTATTATTCTCATCATCCCATGTCTTAGTTACAGTTATTTGTCCATCATTATCCGGATCATCATCATCTTCATTTATTAGCTCTGGAATATAAGTATTTTCTAGCTCACTGTCGAATACGTAAGTGTCTTCGTCAGTGTATTCATCATTCTCATGAGTATTATTAACTGGAGTTACTTCTCCTGGAGTATAGTAAGGTACTGCCTCTTCAGAAATTGTATATTCAACTGGTTGTCCATTCATGTATTTTGGTAAATTAGTGAATGTATGTGTCCATTTATTGAAGTCTTCAGCTTCTTCAATAGTAATTACAGTTGGTTCTCCATAAGCTTCTCCGTTTGCTAATAATTGAACTGTGATTGATTTTGGTCTCTTACCATCTCTATCGTAATCATCATTCCAAATCTTAGAAATTGTATAATTAATAACTTCTGGAGTATGTGTATTAACGATATCTAATGATTTAAGATCATCTGTTCTTTCATATTTTTCACTGTCGCAAATTTCTGCAACTGTGTAATCTATTACTTCACCATTTGCATATTTTGGAACTTCTGGGAATGTTACTGTCCATTGATTATCTTCTGATAATACGTCAGTAAATTCTGTTGATTCTCCATTTGCAAGTAAAGTTACTGTAATATTTTCAGGTCTCATACCATCTTGGTTGCCTGCGTCATCCCACTCTTTAGTAACTGTCTTAGATACAGTTTCTGGTATATGAGTGTTAATAATATCATAAGTTAATTCTCCATCTATTTCAGTATCTGCGATACTTGTAGAGTATTTACTTAATTTATTTTCACTTAAACTATAAGTAATCTTATATCCTTTAGCAAAGATTGGTACTTCAACTGTAGTTGTCCAAGTATCAGTTAATCCGATAGTTATTTCTTCTCTAACTACTTCTTCAGTTTCACCTTCTATAGTTATATTTCCGATTAATGTTGCGATTGCAGTTTCATCATCTCTATAACCGTCTTGGTCTTTATTATCAACCCAAGTTTTATTGATAGTAATTTCTCTCTTTAAGTTTTCTACTGTATTTACAGCAGTTAATTTACCTTCAGGATAATCTACTGTATAGTTTTCTACTTTGTCTTCTCTTACAGTATAAGTAATTGCTTTACCTTCTGAAGAGTTAACTGGTAGATTTGTAAATGTATGTGTCCATGTATTATCATCAGTTGCATCATCTTTAGTTAATGTTATAGAATCAACTTCTTCACCATCAGCTAATAGATGTAATGTTACACTTTCTGGTCTTGTATTTTCAATATTACTATCATCAATCCAAGACTTAGTTACTGTTACATTTGCAACTTCAATATCATGTTTATTAGTTACTTTGAAGTCTTTTGGTCCTTGTACGTATCCAGCAATTTCATAACCTGTAGGTTTAGAAGTTTCTTCTATTGTATAAGTTATTTCTTCTCCTTGATAGTATTTATATAGACCAGTTTCTGTAACTGTATAATTATTTGAACTATTTAAAGTATAAGTTCCTTCAATACCTGTTTCTGATAATTCAGTATATGGTACTTTTTCATGTGACTTAGTTGATGCTTTAAGAGTAACTTCTACTTCTCCTCTTAATCCATCACGATTAGAGTCATCATCCCATACTTTAGTAATTGAAATTTCTCCTTTTTCATTATTATATTTTTCAGGAGTATGTTTATTAGTTACTTTGAAATCTTTTGGTCCTTGTACATATCCAGTGATTTCATAACCTGTAGGTTTAGAAGTTTCTTCTATTGTATAAGTTATTTCTTCTCCTTGATAGTATTTATATAGACCAGTTTCTGTAACTGTATAATTATTTGAACTATTTAAAGTATAAGTTCCTTCAATACCTGTTTCTGATAATTCAGTATATGGTACTTTTTCATGTGACTTAGTTGATGCTTTAAGAGTAACTTCTACTTCTCCTCTTAATCCATCACGATTAGAGTCATCATCCCATACTTTAGTAATTGAAATTTCTCCTTTTTCATTATTATATTTTTCAGGAGTATGTTTATTAGTAATTGTTACTAAATTTTTAGTTTCTACTTTTGTAGGTCTTTCATAACCTATATTTGTGAAATTACTTACTTCTTCGAATGTATATGTAATTTCATTACCTTGATAATTCTTGTATAATCCATTAACTGTTAGAGTATATTGTTCACTTTCTTTAAGTTGATATACTCCTCCTTCTGGAATAGTTGTTTCAGGAGTTGCAATCTTATCATATGGAACTGCTCCATCACTTGTAGTAGCAATTAACTTAACATCTACTGTAGTAATGTTATTATTCTTTCTAATTCCATCTTGATCGTTATTGTCATCCCATACTTTTGTAACTGTAATTTCTCCAGTTCCGTTATATAGATCTGGTTCACGAGTATTAGTTACTAAATAATCAAATTCATTTTCACTAACCTTTGTGATTGCTGGTTCTTTATAACCTCTAACTTGAGCTTCAGATACTGAATAATTATTACGTTGATGTAATGTGTTATTTACAAATAAATTAGTCCATGTATATGTCCATTCATTTCCTTCGTTTAACTCAACTGTTGGTTGTTGAGTTGTTCCAGGAATTAATTTAAATTCAGTATCAGGTGTTAATGTAACAGTAACACTATTTGTTCTAGCATTATCTCTATTATCATCATCATCCCAATGCTTAGTTACTTTAACCTGCGTTAAAGCTGCTGAATAATTATTTGTTATATTATTATTTTCATCAACTTCTGGTGTATATACACTTTCACTTTCAACTATTTCAGTTACTGTATATGTAATTTCAGAACCTTGTTCAGCATATTTAGGAAGATTACTCCATGAATATTCCCAATTTGTACTTTCATTAACTTCTACTGGTTCACCATATTTTGTAGTTACTCCATTAATAGTTTGATTTAATTGTACAAATACTGATGTTGGTCTTAAATTATCACGGTTATCATCATCACTCCAAGTTTTCTTTCCAGAAACTGATGTAACTTCTGGTGAGTACTTATTAGTAATAGTTACTAATGTAGTAGTAGCAGAAACTTTTGGAGGTTCATAATCATATTCAGTAAAGTCTCCAACTTCTTCGAAAGTATATGTAATTAATTTTCCGTCATATTTATTGTAAAGTCCTTCAAGTGTTAATGAATAATTATCACTTTCTGTAAGTGTATAAATACCATCACTTGGAATAGTTGTTTCAGGAGTTGCAATCTTATCATATGGAACTGTTCCGTCACTTGTAGTTGCAATTAACTTAACATCTACTGAAGTAATGTTATTTTTCTTTCTAATTCCATCTTGATCGTTATTGTCATCCCAATTTTTCTTTACTGTTATTTCTCCAGAATCATTATTATATAATTCAGGAGTATGTTTATTTGTTACTTTGAAGTCTTTTGGTCCTTGTACGTATCCAGCAATTTCATAACCTGTAGGTTTAGAAGTTTCTTCTATTGTATAAGCTATTTCTTCTC
>CALYOH010000061.1 GCA_945228905.1 uncultured Caryophanales bacterium | reverse complement strand
ATCTAGAGGTGTAAAATGAAAAAAATAATTACTGTAGTTGTATCTATTTTAAGTATATTATTTTTATACAATTACAATGTTTATGCAAAAGACACAGCTTTTTCATTAAAAAAATATAATGAAGAAAACTTATTATTTATGGAAGATAGTTATAATGAGAAAGGTAATATAGACGGAATAGTATCTGCTGGTACTTATTTAAAAGAACTAGTAGATTTAGATGACAAAGAATATGAAGATTACCAAGTAATGTTAATTAAATATAATAGTTCAGGTAAATTATTATGGAAGTTTTCATATGGAAAAACAATAGATGATAAACTAGATGCATTAAGTTATACATATGATGAAAAAGGTAACATTAATGGTTATTTACTTGTTGTACAAAAAACAAGAAATATTAATGATGAAGTAATAAATACTCCAAACTTTATATTAGTAGACTTTGAAGGAAAAGAAGATAAAGTAATTGAAAGTAATCTTAATAATACAGAAATTAATAAAATAATAGTAACTTCAAATTCTAATAAAACAGAATATATTATTATAGGTCATAGAGAAAAAGATTCTAAAGTAGTAGGAGTACTTGCTAAATATGATAGTAAATTAAATCTATTATGGGAAAGAGAATATGTAGAAGAAAAAAACACAGATTTGATAGATATAACATATACAAAAGATAATAATGTAATAAATTATATGGTAATTAGAGAATCTGAAAATACCTATAAATTATTAAAATATGATAGTAATGGAAACTTTGTAAAAGAAGTAAAAAGTGATTTCGAAGAAGGAGATAATCCAAAATTAGAAACTTCAAATAAAGGGTTCATCTTATATGGAATAACAAATGAAGTAAAATTAAAAAATAATAAATCAACAAGTTATTATTTAGAAAAATATAATTTAAAAGAAGAAAAAGAATGGGAAACTATTGGTACTGAACCAGTAGATCCTACAGGTAAAATGTCACTAAAAGGAATAATTAATGATGATAACTTAGAAGAATACTTAATGATGTATCGTAATGATGATAAAAGTATAGAAATAGTAAAAATTAATACAGATGGAAGTATAGTAGAAAAAACTAAAAAGATAAATAATGATTATTATGATATAAATAGCTTCTCGAATAAAGATAGAACAATCTATTTTGTAGGACAAATTAAATGTCCAGAAGATGATAATTGCGATTATGAAACAAATTCATTATTCTTAATAAGTGATGAAGAAAAAGTAATTGAGGTTGAATCAGATACAAAAACTAATATTATAGTTTTATGTTTAGGAGTAGCAGCTTTAGTTGCTATAACAGTATTGATAAAGAAAAGAAAAACTATTGACAAAGAAATAATTAAATTACAGAAAAAAAAGAAAAAATAGTTTTCTTTTTTTTTGCTTTTGATATAATTGTTTTATAAGGTGGGGAGAAAATGAAAAACAATAAAAAAATTAATAATAAAGGATTTACACTAGTTGAAATACTAGCTATGTTAGTAATTCTAGGAATTATAATTGCAATAAGTGTACCTAACATTTCAGGAATCTTATCAAAGCAAAAAGAAAATATTTCAATAGAAGATGCTAATAAATTAGTAGAAACAGCTAAAGTAAAAGTAAGAACTAAATCAAATGTAGATTTACCATCAGAAAGCCAATATTGTAATATTTATACAATGGCATTTCTAGATACAAATGATGATTATTCTACAGGTACAAATGGTGGAACTTATGATAAATTAGAATCATTTGTTATAGTAAAGAAAATAGTAAAAGATTCAAGTGGTAATATATTAGATGCACCATCTGGATATGAATATGGAGAATTTAAAAAAAGAGTATCTGTAGAAGCAACTGCTACTAGTTTAAAACATATCTTTGCTGATGAATCAAATGAAGTAATATACGAATATTATGTAAGATTATTTGAAATGGTCGATGGACAAGCAATGGGTGTAGAAATTGTAAAATTAGAAGATTTAGAAAAAAATCTTAAGTCACATATGACAACATTTGAGAAAAAAGTTGGCATCAGTGGACTAAGTAAAATAGAGAACATAAAAGCAAGTATAGATGAAATAGATAGTAGTTTATGTCCATATATTGAAAGAGTATATGTAACAGGAGAAGCTACTATAAAAGATGTAGATTATTAGGGTCCTCCTATATAGTTGTAAAAATTCGTAAAAAGAATAGAAAAATATTGTAAATAAAAAAATTATATGATAAATTTAAAATGTAATAAAAAATAGAAAGAGAGTGAAAAAATGAAAAATAGTAAAGGATTTACATTGATCGAGTTATTAGCAGTTATTACAATTATGGGTATCTTAATGTTAGTTGCTATCCCAGCAGTTTCACGTACAATTGAAAACTCACGTCGTGATACATTCATGAATCAAGCAAAACAATATGTTGAAACTGTAAGAAATGCAGTTATCGCAGATGAATTAAAATGTGAACAAGGAGGAAAGAATGTAAATGTTAGTGCAACTACTGCAGGAACATTCTATTATGTTATTGCAACTGATAAAGTATATCAAGCTGATGGAACAACAGAAGAGAGTTATATCAAACAACAAACAGTTGATTTAATGGAATCAGGTGGAAAATCTTCTTGGGGTAACAATGACGTTAGAGGAGTTGTATCTTGGACAAAAGTTGCTAATACAGGAACTACTAATGGATTTAGAATTGATTATAGCATAATGATGGTAGACGCTGGTAACCATGGAATTGATACAACAACTAAAGAAGAAGACTTAACAAGATCAACAGTTCTTACAAAAGTTGGAGATTCTAAAGTTTATACTGCTTTAGCTAAAAAGACTGACTTAGTTACTGCAGCTGGTATGGATGGAAAAGTTGAATGTAAATTAAATTCATAATTTATATAATATGTTAATTAAGACTTCGAAAGAAGTCTTTTTTTATTGATTAATAAATGTTAAAATAAGTTTGGTGATTACTATGAGAAAGAGAAGGAAAAAGATTAATTATGATAAAGTTACTAAAACTAGATTTATTGTCTTTTTAATAGTAATTATTTTATTATTCTCAATAGTAGGAATAAAAATAGTAAATGTAATGATATTTAATAATAAAGAATATAAAACTGAGTTAGCAGATTTAACTCATACAGAAGTATCTGGTACAAGTTCTCCAAGAGGAAGAATTTATGATAGAAATTATAATATTATAGTAGATAATAAATCACTTAAAACTATAGTTTATAAAAAAGAAAAAGGTGTATCTAATATGGATATGATTGATATTGCAGCTAAATTAATAGATCATATAGATTTAGATTACTCAAAACTTACTTTACGTATGAAAAGAGAATACTTATGTGCTAAAGAACCAAATTACTGTTACTCATTAGTAACTAAAAAAGAAAAAGAAAAAGTAAAACAAAAGAAAATTACTTCTAATGATTTATATGAATTAGAACTTACTAGAGTATCAGAAGAAAAAATACAATTTGATGAGTTTAATACTAAAGTAGCTTATTTATTTTATCTTATGAATAAAGGTTATACTTTTGATGAAAAGATAATTAAAAGTGACGCTACTGATAGTGAATTTGCATATGTATCAGAACATAATGAAGAATTAGTTGGATTTAATACTAAACTAGATTGGGAAAGAGTTTATCCTTATGGAGATACATTTAAAACAATTCTAGGTAAAGTATCAACTACCACTCAAGGAATACCTGCTGAGGAGAAAGATTACTATTTATCTAAAGGATATAGTCTTAATGATAGAGTTGGTATTAGTTATATAGAAAAACAATATGAAGAGTATTTACATGGAGAGAAAGCATTATATGAAGTAGTTAATTCTCATGAGACTAGATTAGTTAAAGAAGGTAGTCGTGGAAAAGATATAGTATTAACTATAGATATGAATTTACAAAGAGAAGTAGATAGAATACTTACTGAACAAATATATTATGCTAAAACAGAAGCAAATACAGAATATTTTGATCATGCAAGTGTAATAATACAAGATCCAAATACTGGAGAAATACTTGCTATGAGTTCTAAGAAATGGGTTAATGGAGAAGCAAAAGACTTTACTACGAGTGTATTAACATCTCCAATAACTCCAGGATCTATTGTAAAAGGAGCTTCTATGTTAGTTGGATATAATACAGGAGCAGTTCATATAGGAGAATATATTAAAGATGAATGTATAAAAATAGCAGGTATAAAAAAAGCTAAATGTTCATCTGTAGATAATTTAGGAACTATAAATGATATAACTGCACTTGCTAAAAGTTCTAACGTATATCAATTTAAAATAGCTATTAGAGTTAATGGACAAGAGTATTATCATAATATGCCATTAACATTTAAACAATCTTCATTTGATACTTATAGAGAAATGTATCATTCATTTGGATTGGGTGTTAAAACAGGAATAGATTTACCAGTAGAAAGTAAAGGCGTTGGAGCTAAACAAGATAAAGCAGCAGGAAACTTATTAGATTATGTTATAGGACAATATGAAACATATACACCAATACAAATATCTCAATATATTTCAACAATCGCAAATAGTGGAAGTAGATTAAAACCTCATTTATTAAAAGAAGTTCATTCTTCCTCTGAAACAGATCAAATAGGAGAATTAGAATTTAAAGTAGAAAAAGAAGTATTAAATACAATTAATACAGATCCAGCTTATATGAATAGAGTAAGAGAAGGATTTATTGCAGTTATGAATTCTCCTGGAGGATATGGAGTAGGATATATGGATTATTCAGTAAGACCTGCAGGTAAAACAGGAACATCTCAAAGCTTTATAGATACTGATGGTAATGGGGTAATTGATACTGAAACAATTACAAGTTCATTTATTGGATATTATCCATATGATTATCCTAAGATGAGTATAGTTGTTACTGCACCAGACTCATCTCATCCAAATTCAAATATTGATCATAGAAGTCAAATAACATATAGAATATCACGACAAGTACAACAAAAATATACAGAATTGTACGGTTACTAATAACTAGATAACTTGACAATATATAATTCAGAGAGTTATATTTTATTAAGATAGAGAAGTGATAATATGCATAGAAAAAGAAGAAATCAAAACATATTAAATTACATCTTAATATTTATAATATTCATAGTATTAAGTGTAGGTATTTACTATATTTATTATAATTTTATTAGAAAAGATAAAATGGCTCCTCAAGTAGAAGAATTAGTAAAAGAAAAGAAAGAAAAAAACTATTCTGATGCTAATGAAAATCAAGTAGATGTATCTAATTATGTTAATCAATTACCTAACTATAGACAACAATATGGTAATCAAGATATTATGGGTAAATTAGAAATACCAAATATGAATATTAATACATTAGTAACAAGATCAGTAAATAATTCATATTATTTAGATTATAATCTAAGTCATCAATGGGATGGTTTAGGAGTACCATTCTTCGATTATAGAAATACAGATCTTGCTCATAATCAACAAATAAATATATATGGTCATAATACTAGAAATGAAAAGTTCTTAGCATTCTTACCATTTACAAATTTAGATGCCTATGTAGATAAAAATATATTTAATAATTATAGAGATGTATATTTAAGTATTGATGAAAAACAATTACATTATAAAGCTATAGCAGTTAAAATAATAAGTTCAGATAATGAACATATGAAAGTAGCATTTAAAAATGATGTGGATTTCTTAAAACATATTGAAAAATTAATGAGTAATACTTTATATAAGAGTGAAGATTCCTCAATTACAAAAAATGATAAGATACTTGTTCTTCAAGTATGTCATTATGATCCACCAAATACTTATTTATTACTTATATGTAAAGAAGTACATTAAAAAAACAAGAGTTTATTTTAAAACCTTGTTTTTTTTTATTAATAATGAAATAATATTAATATAGGTGGAATAGATACAAAAGAGGTATATTATATGTATGGTATAACTGATGAATCACAATTAATTGATATTGAAACCATAAGATTAGGCTGTGAAGCATTTAAAACTGCGATGGACTCTTTTTCAGCATGTGGAAATGAAGTATGTAATGCAGCTGAACTTTGTACAAAAAAAGCCTTATCTGTAGATGATACTACACTTGAGTATCCAATAAATGAATTAGGTAAAAATATTAAAAATTTAAAAGATATATATTCAGATTATGCCGATAGCTTATATGAATCTGCTTTAAAAGTTTACAATGAACAAAAACTAGAATTAGCAGAATATAAAGCTGCTCACCCAAATGTTTAATTACATTATATTGATTGGAGATGATGTAATATAGCTATTTTAAATTATAAAAATGAATTAGTTGATGAAACTATTGAATTATTAAATGCTGCCAGAATGAAACTTACTGGAGTAGACCAAGATTTAGCATCAGCTTATCAAATGATTGCAAATGCTAGAGGTGCAAAATATATAAGTAGTGATGTTCTTAATACAAAAGATTTAGCAGCAAATACACAAAATGCAATAGATGGATTAGTAAAAGATATTAAAGTAAATGTTGAAATAGTTACTGATATATCTAATGTAGAAGAAAAGAATACAAACCAAAATGTTGTTGCAAATGACTACGTAATTGTAAATCCAACACCAACAAATGAAGCAAAAAATAGTGCCGAATATAATAGAGGATTTGCAATGGGAGTAAAATCATCATTTATAACAGCTGGAAGCGTAGTAGCAGCAGGATATCTTATAAAAGGAGCAGAAACATTATACAAAAAGGTAAGAAATAAAGATGAAAAAAATGAAATACCAAAAGTAGGTAATACAGTAGTTGTGCAACAACAAGTACAACAACCACAACAAGTAATTCAAACACAACAACAAATTATTAATAATACTATTCAATAAGAGAGCAAGGCTCTCTTTTTACTTAGTTAAATAGTATAATGCAATTTATATAAAATTATTGAATTTACAAG
>CALYOH010000060.1 GCA_945228905.1 uncultured Caryophanales bacterium | reverse complement strand
TTGGTGTTATTGTTACTTCATCTCCATATGAAAATTCATAATCCAATGTTCTTCCGAAATAAAAATCTTTCGTTTTATAAGTTGCTGCTGTACACATAATCTTTCCCTTCTTTCTATTTATCTTTTATACAGCATAAAAGACTAATTTTTCATCTACTTATTAGTTCGCAATATCCAAATATTGTGATGTCATATTTAATTGTTATTAATTAATATTCTTTGATTTTGATATAATTTGTTATCTAATATTTCTGCATTATCCCCAACGAATGCCTTACTTGCTTCTTCACCTCCCCTTGCAAATGCTACATAAACCATGCTGTTACATATCCGTCTGCTGAATATAGCATTTCTCCATGTTTTGTGCAACTCTTCTTGCCATAACTTTAAAAGGAGAATCTACAACAAAATAATATAATTTATTAATTCCATCTTCATCTAGAAATAATATTATTTTCTTGTTTTTATATTATCTTAAATAGTTCTTTTAATAAATACTGTTCTCCTTTTATTCATATTTCATAAAATATCTTGGTCCTATTTCATTAGATATTTTAAATCCTATTCTTTTGTATAAACTTAATACTTTTGTATTTTCTTTATATACCCATAGATTTAACTTCTTATTATCTTTAATAATATTATTAATTATATTTGTACCTATACCATGATTTCTATATTCTTCTTCAATATAGATTTCTTCTAATAGTAGTCCTTCATTTTCATCTAAAAGTAATACTAATCCTACTATTTTATTATCTACTTCTATGTTAAAACATTTTTTAAGAACAAGTGTAATTTTTTTTCTAGATAATCATTTATCTTATTTATTTCTTCTTCTGGTAGTTTTGGTGCATATTCAAATATATTTCTTTTTTTATATTCTATTACTGTAGGTATATCTTTTTCAGTAGAATTAATTAATTCATATTTAATAAGAATCACCTTCTTCATAGGTTTTTTCTAAGAATATTCTTTTAGAAAACCCTCCTCTTTTTAATCTTTTTTGTTTAGCAATATCTATTATAGTATCAAGTTTTTCTCCTTCTAATTTTGCTAAAGACATTAATACTTCAAATACATCAGCAAGTTCTTCTAATAGTTCTCCTTTTGTTTTAGAATTATTTACTTCATTTGCTTCTTCTAATAGTTTTTTTAATAGTTCTTTTTTATATTCTTCATCTGATAATATTTTTGTTACTGGTATTTCATTATTTTCTTTAATTATATCTGGAATATTATCTCTTACTAATTTATTAAATACTTTTTTCATAATTACCTCTTATAAATACTTATAATATATAAATCCATATATTTATTATCTTTATTATAAATTACATTATTAATAATTGGAAACATATGATAATAATCTTTTTTATCCCAACAAAATAATATATAAGAACTTTTATCTAATACTAAGTCTTTTACTTTTATTTCTTTATATGGTATTTTACTTGTATTTCTTATTTTCATAAATTTTTCAAATACTTTTATATCATTATATGAGTTACAATTTAATTCTTTAGAAATATTACATAATTCATTCTTTAAATTTCATATAAACAACTTCTATTTTATTTTAACATAAAAAGAGAGTTTATGAAACTCTCTTCTCTTCAAATATCTATCCAATACTTCTTATAATTGGAGTCCTGTTCTTCTACAAATACAATATCTTCAAGTACTCCACCATTTTTTTCTATTGTTCTTGCAGATCCTATATTATCTTCTCTACAAGTTATCATTACTTTATCAAGGCCTATTTCTTTACATTTTACTAGTGCTAATTCTAGCATCTTAGTTGCATATCCATTTTTTCTTTCGCTTGGTCTTATTCCTAATCCTATATTTCCTCCATAAGTAGATAAATACTCATTACCTAAAGTATGTCTTATACATGTATGTCCTACTATTCTATTATTATCTATTAGAAAATAAACAGTTCCTGGTACTCTATTATTTTTCAAATTTATTCCTTGACGTTCATTAGTTACTTTTTCTAACCACTTCTCATAATCAACATCTAATGCGCATCCTAAAGGTTCTGCATCTGGCGTATAACTTATATATTCTTCTAAATAATTAATCCAATTTTCTTTATCATCATGAGTTGGAAATTTTAAATAAATACTACTCATATTAATTACCTCTTTTCTTCTAATTATATTGCCCAAAACAATGCGCTTATTATAACATAAAAAGTAGATTTTGCATCTACTTTTTGAAGTCAAGGTATATTAAAAAATATTACTTCTGTAAATGCTTATTAAAATATAAAGTGATTGTTTTTAGGTATTGTTTGTTTAATTTTACTATTTCATTATTTTTTGACACAGTAAAAAGAATGGGAATACTTCCCTTTACGGTTGTATATTCATTATTGTTAATATCCGAGCAATAATCCATACAATCACCTTCTTTTCAAGTATATTATATCATATTCTATTTTTTTACAAATACTTTTGGATGATCTAAATGGTAAAGATACTCTTCCATATGTAATTGGTGGCACATATCATTAACATCATCTATCTCATCTAATCTATTATACATTCTCATAAATGCACAATTAAATGGGGTATATCTACTACCTGAATTTCTAAATCTAATTGGAATATAATAAGCATTATTAAAATCTCTATCATATCCATCTATATGATCTTGCGTATGAAAGTTTAATTCAAATGAATCATCCTTCTTTTTTATTACTAGATAGTTGCCTACTCTTTTAGCAGTTTCATCAGAATACCATGTTATTGTTTTATCTTTAGGATTAAATAGTTCTTTATAATTAGCATTATCATATTTTCTAAATCTATCTTTCTCTTCATCTGATAATTCTTCATCAAATAAATTAATCCTTTCTATATCTCTATATAATATTTCAAATAGTTCATATAATTTATAATTTTCTTTTGTGATTCTAAATACTTTATGTTTATCTTTAATTTCTTCATTACTATGAATATACCAGTATAAATCTAAGTTACCTCCAAATGTTATACCAAATATATCTTTATCTTCTTCTACATTTACTGTTAATCCAAAATCATCTTTATTCTTTGTTATTTTCATAATATACATCCATTCATATATTGATTGTATCATAAAAAAAGTGGATTAATATCCACTTTATTTTTTTACTTTAATTCTTTTATTATTAGTTTCTAATATTAAATCTGCTTTAGATAATATTTCTTCTGAATTACTTACTATAACTATTGTATGATCTTTCTTTAATCTTTCTAATATCTTTAATACTTTTCTTTCGCTTTCTTGATTTAGACTACTTACTATATCATCCATTAATATTATTTTTGATTTTTTTAATAGACATCTTGAGATTATAAGTAACATTCTAGTATTTTGAGATATTGGAGTAGTATCTGTAAGAATAGTATCATATCCATCTTTTAATTTAATAATTCTATCATCTAAACCTATTTCTTTTGATATTTCTAGTACTTCTTCAAAATTATCATTTATAGCCATTAGATTATTTTTAATACTTGTTTCAAATAAATTACTTTGTCTTCTTGCACAAGATATCATTTCATAATATATATCATCATCTATATCAGCAATACTATAATCATCTATTGTTATTATTCCTTCATGTTGTCTATTTAATTTTAATAACAAATCAAATATGCCATTTTGAGCAGCTTCATCTCTACCTGTTAATACTGTAAGTGTATTTTCTTTTATTTCCATACTGGCATTTCTTAATGTAGGATTATCTCTAAATCCATATAGAATATTATCAAAAATAATTCTTCCTTTAATATCATTTTTATTTAATATTATTCCTGTCTCTTCAGGTTTACTATATTCTACTAATTTATTAAATCTATTTAATGATACTACTACATTTCTATAGTCTACGTTTGTTGTTAAAACTGATGTAAAATTATCAATTATTTTTTGATAATAATTATAAATAATTAATAATGTTCCTACAGCAAATAACCCTTCTTTTACTAAGAACATTCCATATAATATAGTTAATAATCTAAATAATTCAAATACATATAAGAATATCTGATTACTTACATTATAATTTAAACTATATTTTGCACTTTTATCTAGATAATCATCTACTTGTTCTATTCCTCTATTATTTATTCTATCGAAGATATGATAACTTTTTACTTCTTTTATATTATTGAAAAAAGTATATACAGAAGCTGTCATTTTATCTAATGACTTCTTTCTTTTTTCATTTACTCTTTGTAATACATTTCCATATTTAATAGCAACAAATATCATTATTATTGATAATATTACTGCTGATAAAAAAATACCTATATCTAATGATAAGAAATATACATATATTACTAAGAATTCTATTATTTGTATAAATCTAATTACTCCTGTAGTAAAGAATGTACTAATAACATCTACATCTGTTATTACTATATTAGAGTATTCTCCTGCTGAGAATCTAGATAAACTAAATAGAGAATTATTTACCGTTTTAGATAAAGCTAAATTATTATAATGAGCATATAATTTATTAAATAATTTATAATAAGCAAATATATATAATGCTTCTGATGTTCTATACATTAATACTACTATTATTAATGAAATTATTAATAATAATGCTGTATTATAATTAGCTACTGTAATAAAGTCTATTGTATATCCGAATATAACTGGAATAATTAATAATAATGCTCTTATAAGAATAGAAGTTAATAATAGTATTATGTACTGCTTAGGAGCAATCTTTAATACTTTCTTTAATTCTTTTAAAAAGTTTTTCATTTAATACCGTTTTTCCTCCCGGGTAATATACCCAACAGATTATCTAATAATATTATACTACTTTTTATAAAAACAATATATAAAAAAGAAGATTTTACATCTTCTTTTCTTCTTTATATTCTAGTACTCTTTCTAACACTTTGTAATGACCTTCATTCATTAATCCTTTATCTAAAATATCTTTTATTTTATCAATACTCATAAATGATATACTTTCTACTTCATCTTCTTGAATAGTTAAGTCTTTTATATCTATATCTTTCTTTAAATAGAACATAAATCTAATTGGAAAATCTACTAATATATATCCTAAATCTATTACTTCTTCTTTCTTAATGTCTAATCCTATTTCTTCTTTTACTTCTCTTATTATTGAATCAATTGGTTCCTCTCCATGATCTACATGTCCTCCTGCTGAAGAGTATTTTCCACTTTTTTCTTTAGATGTTTTTTGTATTAAGAATTCTCCTTTAGAGTTTTCTATATAGATAATTGCGACTGCGATATATTCTCCTTTTTCAAAAGATTCTCTTACTACTCTTCCTCTTAATATGTCTTTTGCTAATTCTACTTTTTCTAGTGATTTCTTTATCCCTGATGGCATATTTAATCTTTTCTAATTAAAAGTTTTCATTATGTATTTTATATCTTCTATTGATTTATCTATATTAAATCTTCCATTGCCAACTGGGTAATATACTGAATAGAATTTATATTCTTTATTATTTATCTCTTTTATAAATTCTTTCTTTCTACATTGAGATACTGATATCTTTTCATTTAAAACTATAGAAGATACTTGATTACCAAATAGTATTACTACTTTTGGATTTATTATTTCTATTTCTTTTTCTAATAAACTTAAATATTCCTTATATACTTTATCTGGAAGTGGTCTTGCATCTAATTGGGTACATTTACCTAAATTAGTTATAAATATTTTGTGATTTGATATATCTTCATATACTTCTTTAGCAAATTCTTCTGTCCATTCATTTCCTTTTATTGTTTTTATTTTTTTATAGATATTTTCATCTAATAAATTTAATTCATAAAACAAGTCCCATATATTTTTCGTACCTATCCAAGGAGATTTTATTCCTTTCCATTCTTTTGAAGATGCGATGTTTTTACCTGTGGGATTCATAAATACAAAACATATATCTGGATTATTAGTACATCCACCATTATAAATAGAATCTAGTTCTTTTGCTCCATATTTTAATTGTAATTTATCATATTCTATTTTTAATTCTTCTAATGTCATTTATTTATTCCTTTTCTTTTTTCTTCTATATATCTCATTTCAAAATTATATACATCTCTATTATAAGATGATACTGATATTTCTTCTAATATATAATCTGGAGTTTCTTCTAAACCTACGTATGCTAAATCTTCTAAGTCTATAATTACTAAATCTCCTTTTTTATATTTTATTCCATTGTATTCTAAATCACTAATCATTCTACCTGTATTATCTAGAGTTGGATCATTCCATATATATCCTAAATCTCTTAGTCTTTTATATGTACTATATACATCTTCTTTATCTATATCTAATGTATCTACATATGGAGATACTTGTAATGTATAGTATTCTTGTGCATCTATTTTTAAACATTCATCTACAAATAATGGTATTAAACATGGGAATTTTTTTCTATACTTTTTCTCATCTATTTTACTCTTTCCTACTTTTAATACTTTATCATTGATTCTAAAAGTTAAAGATGAATGTCCTGATGCGATAAACTCTATATCTTTTTTATCATATTTTAATAATTCTTCTTTTAAAAATCTATAGAATTCTTCTCTTTCATTATCATTACTTGAACTTTGTACAAATGTATTTCTTTCTAATAGTATTTGTTTAATTACAATTAATAATTTATCTATATATCTTTCATCATTCTTATCTAAACTATTAATTATTTCTTTATATTTTTCTGTTTCTTTAGACATTTAATCACTCTTTCTTTTATTTAGAAAATCTAATATTAACTTATATACTTTTTTATTATCTTTTTCATTTAATATTTCATGTCTCATATTATCTAATATTATTTTTTCTATATTATTAAATCCTGCTTTTTTTAATACTTTTACTGATTTTATTCTACCTTTTTCTTTACCAGTAGTTGGATCATCTTTTCCTGATATTAATAATATATCTAAGTCATTATTTACTTCTTTATATAGTTTTGATTTAGATATATCACTTACTAAATGAAATAGCTGTCTCTTATACACATCTGACGCTGCCGACGATCTTACGCG
>CALYOH010000059.1 GCA_945228905.1 uncultured Caryophanales bacterium | reverse complement strand
TCATGATAATAATTTTATGATATCTAAGTTTAGATAAATCAAATTCATCACCAATTCCAGTACCAAATGCAGTAATAATAGTTCTAATTTCCTCATTACCTAAAGCCTTATCTAATCTAGCTTTTTCAACATTTAAAATCTTTCCTCTTAATGGAAGAATAGCTTGAGTCATTGAATCTCTACCTTTAATAGCAGATCCACCAGCAGAATCTCCCTCGACTAAGAATATTTCACTAACTGTAGCATCTTTACTCTTACAATCTGATAATTTTCCATAGAAATTAGTAACATCTAAATCACCTTTTCTACGAGTTAATTCACGTGCTTTTTTAGCAGCAACTCTTGCTCTACTAGCTGTCATTGACTTATCAACAATAGTTCTAGCTTGATCAGGATTTTCCATTAAAAATCTTTCAAATGCTTCAGAAAATATTTTATCTGCAATGCTTCTAACTTCACTATTACCTAGCTTTGTCTTAGTTTGACCCTCAAATTGAGGATTAGGATGTTTAATAGAAATAATCATTGTAAGACCTTCTCTAACATCATCACCAGTTAGAGGATCATCTTTTTCCTTTAAAATACCTACATTTGAAGCATATTTATTAAGAATTCTTGTTAATGCTCTTCTAACTCCATCTTCATGAGTACCACCTTCAGGAGTAGTTATATTATTAACAAATGAATAAATTGCTGAATTATAAGATTCGTTATATTGTAATGCAACTTCTACATGAATATCTTTTTCTTCTCCATCAACATCAACAATAGTCTCATGTATAGGATTCTTATTTTTATTAAGCATTTCAACATATTCAACAAGTCCACCTTCATACATAAAAGAATCTTTTTTATCATCTTCTCTTTCATCATATAAAGATATTCTTAATCCTTTATTTAAGAATGCTAATTCTTTTAACCTTGTTTTTAAAATATCGTAATCAAATATAGTTGTTTCATCAAATATTTCCTCATCTGGTAAGAAATGTACTGTTGTACCAGTTCTATCTTTATCACATGAATCAATTATCTTTAAATCAGCTTCTGGATGTCCTCCATTAGCATATTTTTGATAATAAACATTACCATCGCGATAAACTTTAACTTCTAGCCATTTACTTAATGCATTAACAACACTGGCACCAACTCCGTGAAGACCTCCAGATACTTTGTATCCTCCTCCACCAAATTTTCCACCAGCATGTAGCACTGTATATACAGTTTCTACTGTACTTTTACCTGTCTTCGGATGAATATCCACAGGTATACCACGACCATCATCTTTAACAATGATACTATTATCTTTACATATTGAAACTTCAATATGAGTACAGAATCCAGCTAAAGCCTCATCAATAGCATTATCTACAATTTCCCATACTAAATGGTGTAGTCCTCTTGCACTTGTAGTACCAATATACATTCCAGGACGTTTTCTAACGGCCTCTAATCCTTCTAATACTTGAATGGATGATGAATCATATTCTTTTTGTACTTTATCTTCATTCATAATACTACCTACTTTCTATCAATATTTCCATTTTTTACTATGAAAACAAAGGCATTCTCTACATATTTTTTATTTATATTTTTTAAATCTGTAGTTGTAATTATACTTTGTATATCATACATACTAATAATTTTTAATAACTTATTTCTCTTTTTAATATCTAATTCACTAAAAATATCATCAAGTAATAATACAGGAGTACTATTACAAAAATCTTTAAATATAGCTATTTCCGATAATTTAAAAGACAAAATAGCTAATTTTTGTTGTCCTTGAGATCCATAATATTTTAAATCATTACCATTATATTCAAATACAAAATCATCTCTATGTGGACCATATATAGTCATACCATAATTTAATTCTTTTAAATAATTCTTCTTAAAAGTATGTTTCAACTTCTTTCTAATAGTTTCATATTCAAAATCATCAAATTCTATATTAGGAACATATTTTACTGAAATATTTTTATCCCCAGATATATCTTCAAAGAATTTATTAATATTTATATTGATTAAATCTATATATTCTTTTCTTTTTTGATATATAATAATTGCCTTTTCTATTAATTTATCAGTAATAATATCAATATAATTAGTATCTGCAATACTATTATTAAATAATATTTTTAGATATTCATTTCTAGTTTTAAGCAATTTATTGTATTCATTATAAACATTTAAATAATCTTTAGATAATTGGGATAATTGTATATTTAATAAGTTTCTTCTTATGTTAGGCGATCCTTTAACAATTTCTAAATCATCAGGTGTAAAAACAATAACATTCAAATAAGATATATAATCCGCTACTTTTTTAATATTTGTATTATTAATAGATAACTTTTTACTATCTTCTGTAATTTCAATCTTTAATCTAGATAAAACTCTATTATTCTTAACATTTCCACTTATAGTACTCTTCTTCTTATCAAACATAATAATATTAGGACTATTACCTACTCTATGTGATTTAGTAAGAGCAAGAATTGTAATAGCTTCTAGCATATTAGTTTTACCTTGTGCATTATCACCAACAAAAATATTCATATTATCATTAAGTGACAAGCTACACTTAGAATAATTTCTAAAATTTACTAGATTAATTTTATCAATTTTCATTTTTTACCGCTAAAATGACCCATACGCCTCACCTATCCCCAAAATAGTATTCCTATACACACAAGTATATTATACCATATATGGCCATTAAAAGCACTAAAAATTAAAAAAATAGTCATTTCTAACTATTTTTTCTGTTTCTTAAAATTAAATCTAATCTTGAAGCTCTAGATAATTGGTTTTCTATACTTCTAAATGAACATGGAACTATAATTTCTTTATCATTATCAAATATAATTTTTGTATTATTATAATCTACTTTCTTTATATTACTTACTCTTTTTAAAGATATCCATGCACAATCCTCAGATTGAGGTGAAGTTGTAGGAAATATAATCAAATTAGAACTATCTTCTACAACAATTGGTACCTTATATTCAGCACCAAGAATAGATTTAGATCCTATTTTTCTACCTTCATAGCTACTTCCAAAATATCTACAACTGTCTTCCATTATATTAAATGGCTTTTCATGAATAATATATCTAGCATCATCTTCATAAACTAGACTACTATTGTTGTCATTTGGTAAAACTGCTAAAGTTCCCCTACTTATTTCATATTTCATAATCAAAAAAATCCCCCTTCGAAAACAATTTCGTTTTCTGAAAATATTTATAACATACAAATTTCTCGAATTTTCTCGAATTTTCTCGAAAAATCCATATCTATTATTAATATATAGAAAAAAAAGAGATTTTTCTCTCTTTTTTTATTTTAATAAGTTCTTATAGGTAAAACTAATTGTGTTAATGTAACATCTTCAGTAGATTTAATTAAAATTGGTTTAATTTCTCCTACAAAGTGTAAATCCACAGTTTCTGTTGAAAAACTTTTTAAAGCTTCCATCATATATTTAGCACTAAATGAAATCTTAATATCTTCTTTATTATTCTTAGAAATAGGCATTTTTTCTTCAACTCTACCTATTTCAGCAGAACTACTCTTTAATATTAAAGTATTTCCTTCAGTTTCTAAAGTAACAATATTCTTTTCTTTATCACTAGTAAGAATACTAACACGATCAATTACATTATAAAAATCATTTAAATTAGTACTTACTACCAAGAAAGAATCTTCTGGTAATAAGTTAGAAGTATTTGGATAAGTTCCATTAATTAAACGAGATTCAAATTTTAAATTATCATTCTTGAAAAGAATTTTATTATTAAAGATATGTAATTCAACTATTTCTTCGTCATCACTTAAAATTTTAGTAAATTCTAATATATTTCTACTTGGAATAACAATATTATAGTTTTCTTCACTACTCTTCTCTAATTCAACAACTTTTCTTGCCAAACGATAAGAATCTGTTGAATTAACTTCTAATATATTACCAGCTATATTAAAATTAATACCTGTTAATATAGGTTTACTTTCTTCGTTTGAAGTAGCAAAAGCAGTTTGATAAACAATATTCTTAAATAATCCAGCTTTAATATCAATTTTCTTCTTAGATTCTTCTAATCCAATGTTAGGATATTCTGATTCACTTATTCCATTTAAATTAAATTCACTATTTTCTGTGTAAATCATTATTTGTAATTCATCTATTACTTCTATATTAATATATTCATCAGGTAACTTTCTTACTATATCTAATATATATTTACCTTGAATAATAATACTACCTTCATTTTCAATCTTAAAATCTTCTTCTTTTAATCCTTCTATAGTAGTTTGAATAGTAATATCATTATCACTAGCAGTTAAAGTTAATTTCTTCTTTTTTAATTCAAATTTAACTCCTGCTAATACAGGTATAAGATTCTTAGTAGATATAGCCTTTGATACTTTTGATAAAGCTTCTAATAAAATATCTTTTTTAATTGTAAATTTCATATTTATTCCTTCTTTCTTTTTAAACTATTAGTATTATAAATGTGGAAAAAGTTGAATACTCAATTTTTCCTTTATATATCGAAGTTTTATTAACTTTTTCTTGTGGAAAAAATGTTAAAAACTTAATTAATTTAAACAACCCCAATATCTTTCTTTAATTTTTCTATTATATTAGCTAAATCTTTATTAACTTTAATCTCATTTTCTATCTTTTCAACGGAATGCATTACTGTTGAATGATCTTTTCCACCAAATTCTGTTCCTATCTTTGGAAAAGATTCAGAAGTCATTGTTCTACACAGATACATAGCAATTTGTCTTGGAAAAGAAATATTTGAACTTCTCTTCTTACTTCTTATATCTTCAACAGATATTTGGAAATATTCAGAAACAATCTTTTGTATTCTATGAACATCATCTTTTTCAACTATTCCCTTGTTAATTTCATCTTTTAAAGCATCTATTGCTACATCAAGGTTAATCTCTAATCCACCCATAATTGTGGAATATGCAATTAATCTTGTAATAGCACCTTCTAATTGTCTTACATCAGGTCCCATATTAGAAGCTATATATTCAATAACTTCTTGTGGAATATCCTTTTCGAAATTACCAGCAATAATCTTCTTCTTTAATATTTCTACCCTTAAATTATAATCAGGTGGATATATATTAACTGTAAGTCCCCAAGTAAATCTAGTTAGAAGTCTATCTTCAAGTTTTCTAAGATCGTTAGGACTTCTATCAGAAGATATAATTATTTGTTTACTATCATTATATAAATTATTAAATGTATGGAAGAATTCTTCCTGTGATTTCTTAGCTTCTCCTAAGAATTGAATATCATCTATTAATAATACATCTATATTTCTATATTTATTCTTAAAAAAGTCAACATAATTAAAGTTTTCCCCATTTTCATCCTTTTTATTAGCTTTTACAAATTCACTCTTAAATTGTTCACTAGTAACATAAAGTACTTTTTTATTTGAATTTGCAACAATATAGTTACCAATTGCATGCATTAAATGTGTTTTACCTAAACCACTATTTCCATATAAGAATAAAGGATTATACATAGTTCCAGGATTTTCTGCTACTGATAAAGCTCCAGCATGTGCAAACTTATTACTATTACCTACAACAAAGTTATTGAAAGTATAACTTGGATTTAAGTTTGAATTAACATTATTATCAGTATTATCATCTTTTTCATTAGAAGTATCTCTTACACTTTCAGTACTAGTATGTAATTCTTCTTCAATTTCTTCTTTTAATAAAAGATGTATATCATAATTTTCTCCTACTACATCATTTATCTTATTAACAATTATATCACGATAATTATCAATTAAATGCTTTTTATGAATCGGCATAGGTACAATAATATAAGCGATACCATCTTTTAATTGATATAATTCTGTTTCGGCAAACCAAGTATTGTATGAGAGAGAAGATAGTTCATCTTTTATTTGGTTTAATATATTAGACCATATAATATCTGTATTCATTCCACCATCTCCCCACAAGATTCATTAATCACGTACTATTCTAACTTAATTCACAAAAAAAATAAATAGATTTTTTTTATATTTTTTTCTCCACAAGATATCCACAAACTTATCCACAAAAAATATGTTGATAAAATAAGTAAAATATAGAGTTTTCCACATTTTCCACAATTTTATAATTCACATTATTAATTATCTTTTGCACATATCTGTTAATTATGTGGAATAAATATAAATATCAAATTTTAATTGACAAAATAACAAAGTTATTATTATAATAATGTAGATTTATGTCGGGAGGTGGAGCAAATGAAAAGAACATATCAACCAAATAATCGTAAAAAATCTAAAAAGTTAGGATTTTTCGCACGTAAAAAAACAAATATTTTAAATCGTCGTCGTCGCAAAGGACGTAAGATTCTTTGTAAATAAAATACCGCTGAATAAACAGTGGTTTTTTACTATTAAAGGTGATAAGTATGAAGAAAAAGCTTATAGTTAAAAACAATAGAGACTTTGAAGATATTATAAAGAATGGTATTTGTAAGAAAAGTCATAGTTTTATTGTGCATAGCAAGTTAAATAATTTATCATATGATAGATATGGTATATCTGTAAGTAAGAAATTAGGAAATGCAGTTTTCAGAAATAAATATAAAAGAAAAATAAGATCTATAATAGATATTTATAAAAAAAACTATATAAATATGAAGGATTATATTATAATATTGAGGAAAGGTGCATTGGATAAATCATTTGATGAACTAAAAAAGGAATTAATAGATTTATTAAAATAAGCATAATGAAAGGACTATATCATGAAAAAAAAATCAAATAAAATAAAGATATTATTAGTTATTATTTTATTGCTATTTACTACAGGATGTACTAAGACTCTAACAGATGATAATAAAAAAGCAGTAAAAAATGAGGAAACAGGACAAACATTAACTGAAAATATCTTATGTAGACCAACAAATAAAGAAACAGCAAAAATCTATACAGATAATGGAGTTAATCCTAAAAAACTTCCTGAATGTAAAGATTTTAAAATTACAAGTGGAAAATATGAAGGTTTATGGACAAGTATATTTGTTAAACCATTAGCATTCATATTATTATAC
>CALYOH010000058.1 GCA_945228905.1 uncultured Caryophanales bacterium | reverse complement strand
TTATATTATTAAAATATTTGATAAAGCATGATAGGATTTCTACTTACCATATACTACATATAAATATATAATGAATGATCAATTATAAAAACTAGAGAAATCTAGTTTTTTTATTAATTATTATACTAAGTATTATATGTTATAATATGATTGGTGATTATATGAACGGAGTAATAGTTGTTAATAAAGAAAAAGGTATGACTTCATTTGATGTAGTACATGAAATAAAAAAGATATTTCATACAAATAAAGTTGGTCATACTGGAACACTAGATCCTTTAGCAGAAGGAGTATTAATTATTTGTATTGGTAATGCTACTAAAATAGTAGAATTAATTACTTCTAAAGATAAAGAATATATAGCAGAAGCAAAGTTAGGTATAAAAACAGATACGCTTGATACTGAAGGAACTATTATAGATAAAAAAGATTTTAATATTAATTTATTAGAAGATACTATTAATAGTTATAAAAAAACATATCTACAAGAAGTTCCGATCTATTCAGCAGTTAAAGTAAATGGAAAAAAACTATATGAATATGCAAGAAATAATATAGAAGTAGAATTACCTAAAAAAGAAGTAACAATAAAAGAAATAGAATTATTATCTTCTAGTAATGATACATTTAAATTTAGATGTTTAGTTACGAAAGGATGTTACATAAGAAGTTTAATTAATGATATAGCAAATTCAATGAATACATATGCTACAATGACATCTTTAGTTAGAACTAAACAAGGAATAATTTCAATTGATGAAGCATATACTTTAGATGATATAAGAAATAATAATTATAAATTATATACAATAGATGAAGTATTAGATTATCAAGTAATAGAAGTAGATGAAGTATTAGAAAAGAAAATACATAATGGTATGAAAATAGATAATACTTTTAATATTAAAGATAAAGTAATATTTAAAAATAAAGATTCTAAATTATTAGGAATATATGAAGTAGATAATGATAAACTTAAAACATGGAAAAATTTTTCATAAAAGGAGAAAAATATGACAAATGAAGAATTAGTAAGAGTAGTATCTGAAAATATAATTACTCTGAAGAATTCCAAGTTTGCTTAAAAAGCAGTCGATACTTTAATAGTTTAGAAGAAACAGAAATAATGAGTATTATTACAGGTGAATTTCAAGAATATGGAGCTTATAAGAATCTAACTCAAATGGCAAGAATGTTACTAGAAGATGAAAAACTTAGAGAACTAGTTAGACAAAATCAATTCTATGGAGGAGAAGACTGGAAAGACTACATTGAAAAAGATTTTGAAAGATTAAATAAAGATTTTGATTATTTATTATCATTATTCTACATTACAGGTAAGGTACTAGTTAAAAATAGAGAACCAATAAGAGCTAATAGAAGAACTTTGAAGATGATTTCCTTAAGTATATAGAAGAAAGAAAACAACAAAATACAAAGAAAGCTGAATTAAAAGAAATGTTAGAAGAACCTACAGTTCAAGAAGAAACTTATACATATTAAAAAAGAGCATTTAGCTCTTTTTATTTCTATGTAATCTCATATCTCTAGCAATTTCTTTCTTTAAATATTTAGTTTTCTCATGAAAATAACATAATTCACTTTTTTTATCTTCCATTCTTCTTACAGCATCATATTTAATTTGATTTTCATATTCATATGGACTTATAATTCTTCTTTTTGAAGAATCTTTAAAAGTTGTCATTTTATCTTTAACTATTACTAAATTAGATTCTCCCATAGCAATTTCATAATATGGTTTATAATACAATTTAAAACTAGATTTAGATGATATTTCATCTAATAGTAAAGCATTTTTAAAATGAAATAATCTATTACCATTATACATATCTATTCCATATAAGTTATCTTCATGTTCAATTAAATTAATAACATGATTAGCAGGATTATTATAAGCTCTTCTTGATAATCCTTGATAACAATATAAATTATCAGTATATTCACCTAAAACTTTAAATATATCTTTTAAAATATTAGAATAGTTTCTACAACATCCATGTCCCATAATAATAGATGTTCCAAGTCTATGAACTATTTCTCCTTTAGGATCAGGAGATTGATTAATAAAAAAAGCATCATGTGATAAAAAACCATTTCTTATTAAATAAGAAACCATATTAGAACATTCTAAAGTTGAAGAGTAACCTAAATTATGTAATAGAGTAGCAACTTCTTCAATAAACTTATCATAGTTTACTAATACATCTTGATACTCTTTTTTTTCTTCTCTCCATAATTCTAAATTATATATACCTAAATCTTCAAAAAAATCATAAACTACAGGGTCCAGTAAATAAACTTTTTCATTATATTTTGTCTTTTTCATATAATAACCCCCTTTAACGGCTATATATTATAACACAAAATATAAAAAAATGTTGTAAAATAAGAAAAATATGATATAATACATACAGAAAGGAGTGGGAAAGAAATGACCCACTCTTATTATATTATTTGGAGGTGTTTATGAAAGAAAAAGTAAAAGAACTTGTCGAAGACAAAATAAAAGAATTAAATGTATTTGTAGATGATGTATTTATAAGTACTGAGGAAGGAAAAAGAATCTTTAATATTGTTTTAGATAGTGAAGAGATAATTGACTTAAATAGAGTTACTGATGCCTCTAGAATAATAAATAAGATAATGGATGAAAATGAAAGTTTATTAGATGATTGTGATGAACTAGATATTTTTTCTAAAGAGAAAGGAGAAGAGTAAAATGGCTAGAGCCAAAGAAGAAAAAGAATTCAAAATGAATGGAGCAGAATTTAAAAAAGCACTTGATAATATAGTTAAAGAAAAAGATATTGATCCAGAAGTAGTTTATAGTGCTATGGAATTAGCATTAACATCAGCATACAAAAAGAATTTTAATTCCAAAACAAATGTAAAAGTATTATTTGATCGTAATACAGGAGAAATTAAAGTATATTCATTCTTAACTGTAGTACCAGATGATAAAATGACAAAAGAAGAATATGATGATGCATTATTTGAAAGTTATGCAGATGATGATGAAAAGGATACTAAACCAGAAGCAGAGGAAGTAGAAGGAGAAGAGGCTGAAGAAGTAGAAGAAAAAGAAACTATTTCATTCTTCAATCCAGAAACTGAAATCAAATTAAGTGATGCAAAGAAAATTGATAAGCAATTAGAAATAGGAGATACAATCGATACTGAAGTTACTCCAAAAGACTTTGGCAGAGTTGCAACTTCAACAGCTAAACAAGTAGTCGTACAAAAAATTAGAGAAGCAGAAAGAAATAGTATCATGGAAGAGTTTGGAGACAAACAAGATGAACTATTAGTTGGTACTGTTGCTCTAGAAGACACTGATAATTACTTTATTGATTTAGGAAGAACTAATGGAATTCTACCTAAGAAAGATATTATTCCAGGAGAAAAAATTGAAATGGGTTCTCAAATTAAAGTATATGTATCTAAAGTAGATAATAATGGAAAGAACTTACTAATTTTATTAAGTAGAGCACATTATGGATTCGTTAAGAGATTATTCGAATTAGAAATTCCAGAAATTAATGATGGAACAGTAATGATCTATAGTGTTGCAAGAGACCCAGGAAATAGAAGTAAAGTTGCAGTTTACTCAGAAAATCCTAACGTAGATCCAATTGGAGCATGTATTGGAGAAAAAGGAAGTAGAATTGCTAGAATTATAGAAGAATTACATGGAGAAAAATTAGATGTAATTAAATATGATTCAGATCCAGCTGTATTTATAGAAAATGCTTTAAGTCCAGCAAAAGATTTAACAGTAGCAATTACAGATCCTAAGAAATTAGAAGCAATGGTTATTGCTGATGGAGATAACTTCTCTTTAGCAATTGGTAAAAAAGGACAAAATGCTCGTCTTGCTACACGTCTAACTAAATTTAAGAAAATTGATATTAAAACTACAGAACAAGCTAGAGAAGCAGGAATTAATTTTAGATAGAGGTTAATATGAAAGTTAAAAAGATACCTTTAAGAACATGTGTAGTGACTAAAGAATCTCTTCCAAAAGGGGAATTACTAAGAATAGTAAGAACACCAGAAGGAACAGTAGAAGTTGATGAAACTGGTAAAATGAATGGAAGAGGAGCATATATCAAAAAAGATATAGATGTTTTAGAAAAAGCAATAAAAACAAAATTATTAGAAAAAAAATTAGAATGTAAGATAGAGGATTATGTCTATGAAGAAATAAAAAATATAATAGAAAAATAGAAAAGTGAGGTGAGTCTTCATGATGACAATAGAAGATTATGCACAAGATGTTGGAAAAACAGTAGAAAAAATAATGGCATTATGTGATAAAATTGGAATTTCATATCAAGACGAAAACTCATTATTAGATGATATAAGTATCACTCTTTTAGATAATGAGATACAAGATGAAGAAGATTATATTGAAGGGGATATTGACTTAGATAATGAAGAAGTAGCAGAACAACAACTAGAAGAAGAAACAGTATCTAAAGCAGAAGAATTAGCTTATGATACAAAAATAGATTTAGATGATACTACTTCATTCACAAAAGTTAAGCAAAATAAACAAGCTAAAAATGAAAAAAACAATCAAAAGAACTTCTTAAAGGAAAGAAAAAAATTATATAAACATAGAGAAAAATTACAAAGTAATGAAACTGATAAAGATGAAAATGTAGTTCTTTATAAAGAGGGAATGACAGTAACTGAATTAGCTAATGCTTTAGATGTTGCTCCTGTAGAATTAGTTAAAAAACTAATGGGCTTAGGAGTAATGGCATCAGTAAATCAAAGTGTAGATTTTGATTCAGCAGAAATAATAGTTACTGAATATGAAAAGACTTTAAAGAAAGAAGAAACTGCAGATATCTCAAATTTTGAAAATTTTGAAATAGAAGATAAAGCAGAAGATCTAGTAGAAAGACCACCAGTAGTAACAATAATGGGACATGTTGACCATGGAAAAACTACTTTACTAGATGCAATAAGAAATACTGATGTAGTAGCAGGAGAAGCAGGTGGAATTACTCAAGCTATAGGTGCATACTCAGTAACATGTAATGGGAAACCAATTACATTTATCGATACTCCAGGACATGCTGCATTTACTGAAATGAGAGCAAGAGGAGCATCAATTACAGATATAGTTATTATTATAGTTGCTGCAGATGATGGTGTAATGCCTCAAACAAAAGAAGCAATTGACCATGCAAAAGCTGCAGGAGTACCAATCATAGTAGCAATTAATAAAATAGATAAGCCAGAAGCTAATATAGAGAGAATAATGACTGGATTAGTAGAAAATGGTCTAACTCCTGAAGAATGGGGTGGAGATATTATTGTAAATAAGATTTCTGCTAAAACAGGAGTTGGAATTAATGAATTATTAGAAAATATTCTATTAGTTGCAGAAATGAATGAATACAAAGCAAATCCATCACGTTATGCCAGCGGAGTTGTAATTGAATCAAAGAAAGATAACAAAGTAGGAACAACTGCAACATTATTAATTCAAAATGGTACACTTCGTATAGGAGATCCAATAGTAGTAGGAAACTTCTATGGTAAAGTAAGAACTCTAAAAGATGATAGAGGAAACAATGTAGCAGAAGCTAAACCTTCTACTCCAGTAGAAGTAACAGGACTTTCAGAAGTACCATCTGCGGGAGATAAATTCATGGCTTTCGAATCAGAAAAACAAGCTAAAGAAATTTCTCATGCAAGAGAATTAAGATCTAAAGAAGCAGATACTAACTTTAGTGGAATGACTCTAGAAGACTTATTTGGAAGAATCCAAGAAGGAGTAAAAGAAATTAAAGTTGTATTAAAAGCAGATGTTAATGGTTCATTAGAAGCAGTTAAGAATGCCTTAGAAAAAATTAATGTTGAAGGTGTTAAAGTAAACGTAATTAGAGGTGGTGTAGGAGCAATCACAGAAAGTGACGTAGTTCTAGCATCAGCATCAGACGCTATAATAATCGGATTTAACGTAAGAGGAAATAACTCAACACAAGATACAGCTAAACAATATGGTATTACTATTAAAACATATGATATTATCTATAAAGTTGTAGAAGATATGGAAGCTGCAATGAAAGGTATGCTTGAACCAGAATTTGAAGAAAAAGTAATTGGTACTGCAGAGATAAGACAAATCTTTAAATTCTCAAAAGTAGGTTTAATTGCAGGATGTCATGTAACAAGTGGAGTGATTAAAAATAATGCTAAAGCTCGTATAATTAGAGATGATATAGTTATCTATAATGGAGCAGTTAATTCACTACAACATGAAAAAGATCAAGTAAAAGAAGTTAAAAAAGATATGGATTGTGGAATGACTCTAGAAAATTGTCAAGATTATAAAGAAAAAGATATTATTGAAGTATATGAATTAGTAGAAGTTAAAAGATAATGAAAAGAACAATCAGAGAAGATATTGAAGAAAAATATCTAAGAACAGTCTTAGTCAATGATAATGCTTTATTAATCTATACAGAAGATGAAAACAATCCTGATAGGATAAATGTAAGGGTAAGATATGTTGATGGTAGTGTTATAAGGGAGAATAGAATTACAAATCTTACAAGGGAACAATTTGAAACAAAAAGAAATGTATTATTAGAATTTAATTCAGATAGAAGTGCACTTGCTGTTTATAGAGAATTTGATGATAATATTTCTTTGGATATTGTATATGATTTTAAAGAACATACATCATATACAACTCATGATACAGAACCTGCATATGATACAATGTTCAAAAAAACTAAAAACCAATATGTAAGGAAGTGATTAAGATGAGTATTAAAATAGAAAGATTAAATCATACTTATCAAGAAGTTATAAGTGAAATATTAATGACTGAAATAAAAGATCAAAATATTAAATTTGTAACTATTACAGGAGTAGATATTACTAATGATCTAAGTTTTGCTAAAGTATATTACACAGTATTAGATCAAGATAAAAAAGAATCAACAAAAGAAGCATTAGATAGAGCTTCATCATTTATAAGAACAAAACTAGCTGAAAAAGTTGATATAAGACATACTCCAGAATTAAGATTTATTTATGATAAATCCATTGCTTATGGAGAGCACATAGATAAAATAATAGAAGAAATAAATGAAAAAGAGAAGAGTGAATAATAAAATGTAACCTATAAAGTGGACTCAAAAAAAGAGAGACCTACTTTATAGGT
>CALYOH010000057.1 GCA_945228905.1 uncultured Caryophanales bacterium | reverse complement strand
ATTTTATTGAAAAAGAAGCACCAGAAGGATATTTAATTAATGAAGAAAAAATGTACTTTGAAGTTAAAGGCAAAGAAATAGTTAAATCAACAATGAAAGATGAAAAGATAACTGGTAAATTAGAATTTACAAAAACAGATTTTAGTGAATCAGTTACATTACCAGATACAACAATTGAAATCTATAATGACAAAGATGAATTAATCTTCACTGGTAAGACAGATGAAAACGGAATGATTGTAATTGAAAAATTAGAGTATGGTAAATACTATATTTTAGAAAAAGAAGCACCTAAGGGATATACATTGAATACTGAAAAAATGTATTTTGAAATAAAAGAAAATGGTGAAGTAGTTAAATGTAGTATGAAAGATGAAGAAATAATTGAAGTACCTAATACCGAAGCAAATGAATTTCCATTTTTAGAGTTAGGTTCATTAGTATTATGTATTGCTGGTTTTGGAGTGATGATATATGCAAACAAAAAGAAAAAATAAAAAGAGCTTAATAATATTAGGCTCTTTTCTTGTTTTAGCAGGATTAACTATATTTGGTTATAAATATTATGAATATGTTAGTGAATTAGAGAGTGAGGATATTGCAATAGAGGAATTCTATAAAGAAGAAAGTGAACTCGTCGAAGAGGAGAGTGATATCTCCCAACAAGCGAGTGATGAATCATCAAAAGTAGAATCACCAAAATATGATTATATTGCAATGTTAACTATACCAAAAATAAATTTGCAAAAAGGTTTAGTTGATAAAAATTCTAAATATAACAATATTAGATATAATGTTATGATTCATGAATTATCAAACATGCCAGATGAAGCGAAAGGTAATGTTATATTAATTGCTCACTCTGGTTCTGCTAGTTATTCATTTTTTAGGAATTTATATAAACTTAAATTATCAGATCTAATTACAATTGATTATAAAGGAAAAACTTATAAATATAAGATTGTAGATATTTATGATATAGAAAAAACTGGTAAAGCAAGTATTAAAAGGAATCACAATAAATCTGTTGTCACATTAATAACATGCAGACATAATACAAATAAACAAATAGTTGTAATCGCAGAGTTAATTTAAAAGATTTTAGGTATATAATTATTTTAAGGAGTGAAATATATGCCTAAATACGATTATACAAATGCAACTATAGATAAATCAGATAAAAAGCGAATACATTTTTATGAGGAATTATTAACAATATTAGAATTATATGAGAGTGTTAATGATGATGTAAACGAACTTATAGGATGGTTAGGAGTAATTCTAGGAAAATATACAAGATTACCAAAATCAATTAGTGATAAGCATTTAAATAATCAATTAGAAGATGATAAGAAACTAGATGAATATACATATAGAAGAAATGTTTCAGTATCTGATATTAGATTATATAGTCTTATTGCTTCAATAATTGAGTGTTCAGGATATCAAACATCTGATTCACTTTCAGAAATTACTGAAAAAATGTATCGTTTATTAGACAAAGTAGTACATCCATATCACAAAAAGGATTTGGATCTTGAGGAAGTAAGATATTATGTAGAAATACAATATATTACTAAAGAAGAACAAAAAGAATTAGAAGAGAAACATCATATTGTTTTTGATGATACGGAAATTTAAAGAGCTGTTTGCTCTTTTTATTTTGTCTAAAGATTGGAGGGATATAATGCCTATATTAAGAAAACAAAAAGTGAGAAAATATACTACAGTAGATAATTATTTTATAGATGATATTAATTTGCCTCCAGAGGGTAAAGGATATTTATTATATATGTTAAGAAAACCAGATAACTGGAATTTTACTTTTAAAAATATTCAAGAAGGTTTAAATGTTGGAGAAAGGAATGTTAGAACTAATATTCAAAGATTAGAAGACCTTAAATACATCAAAAGAGAGCGAATAAGGAACGATAAAGGTTATTATCAGTGGATTTACTATATTTATGAGATCCCTTATGATATAGACCTTAAAAACGATATTTATCCATATGTACGGAATGAACATGTGGATGGTGAAGATATTCAAACCGACCAGATAAATATAAATACTATAAATAATAAAGATAAAGAAGATAAACACTATACATCTTCTTTTTTTAATCCTGAAGAACATAATAGATTAACTTTAGAATTAATAAATACTGGGTATTTAGATAAGGAAGATTTACAGCTTTATTATTATGATGACTTTTTTGAAGAATTGATTAATAAAGGTAATTCTTATCGAGATTTAATTACAGTTTTAAATTATGTAGTTACAAGAGTTATTAAAAGAGATTTTATTGATGAAGAAGGATACGAAATAAAAAACAAATTAGGATATTTAAAAAATTCAATTAACTCTAATTTAAACAAAATAAATAATATGCCAGATGAATTATATCCAGATGATGAATATGATTGGCTAAATGATAACGAGGAGGATTATGAGCTATGAAAAATAGCAAATTTGAGAATTTAAAAAATGCTGAAGTGGAAGCACTAAGTGATTTTAGTGATCAAATTGGAGAACTTATGAAAAGTATGGATGAATATAGAGTGTTTTTAGACAAAGAAGATTTAAGAAGATTTGATAAAACCTATAAAAATCTTAGTTATTTTTGGGATAAGATTCAAAACCAATTAATTTACTTATGGGATGCAGATGAAAGAAGTAAATAAAGAATAATCACTAAAGGAGGTGGTGCTTATAAGATAAAAAAATTCAGTTATAGAGAACCTGAATTAAAACAAAACTAAATATTTAGAAGGAGGTAATTTATGTTGAATCAATTTGTAGGTGTAGGAAGATTAGTTGCAGAACCATCTGTAAAAGAAACTGAAGATGGAAAGCAAGTATCTAATATTACTATTGCAGTACCAAGAAGCTACAAAAATGAAAATGGTGAATATGATACTGATTTTGTAGATGTAGTTCTTTGGAACGGCATAGCTGAAAATACAGCTGAATATTGTCATAAAGGCGACATAATTGGAGTTAAAGGAAGAATCCAAACATCTAATTATGAAACTGAAGATGGCGAAAAAAGAAAATCTACACAAATTGTCGCTGAAAAGATAACATTTCTATCATCATCTAAAGATAAAAAAGATGATTTAGAAACTACTAAAGATGACGACATGGATATGTAGTTAATTATGAATAAAAAGCAAAGAAAAAAGAGTTAAATCGCCCGACAGCAAAATAACTCTAGTGATATTATATCACTTCTTTGCTTTTTAATATTATTTTAAGGAGGATGAATATGGTTAAAAATTATTTACAATTATTAAAAATTGAACACCTAGAAGGTGGAGGATATAATGTTGATTCAATTATTAAAGCAATACAAACTTTTTCAACTTGGGCATTAAGAGTTGGAATAGCTGCAGCAGGTGTTTCACTTATTGTTGGATTTATATTGTATGCTGTTGTTGATGTTGATCAAAAACCTAGAGTAAAACAACGAATAATTCAAACAATGTTTGGTATAGTAGGTATCATTTTAGCTATTTCAATTGTTAATCTAATTATAGATTTATTCTAGGAGGTGGTTAAATGTTATTAAAAGCATTGGATTTGTTAAGAACTTTAGGTTGGGGAATAATACATTTTATTTATTCTTTAATTGATAGCTTATTTGATATTTTAAAAGGATTAAATGCTTTTGATATTATTAATTCAGTATCCGGAGATAATAATTTCGTTACATTTCAAAAAAGTGTAATTGCTATTGCTGTTACTCTTTTAGGATTATTTGCAATAACAAGATTTGCAAAAAAGATAATAGATCCAGATGAAAGTATGAGTTCAGAAGGAATTGTAAAAGAAATTATTAAATGTGGAATACTTATTATTATGAGTACTTTTTTATTTGTACAAGCAAGTACATTTTCAATTAAGTTAGCAGGTTTTACTTCTAACATTTTTTCAAGTGGAGGAACAACTTTATCAGCTTCAATGGAAACAATGTTTATTGATTATTCGGATGGATATAAAGATTCAGATGAATTTAAAGGTGAAGATATAGATAAAAATGTAAAAAACGGAAATTTTGATGGAAAGAAAATGTACAATGACAAATATGTAACATCATCTCGTTGGATATTACCAGATGAAAAAGATTATAAATATTCCATTAATTGGATTATGGCGATTATAGTTGGAGGATTCTTCTTATATTCATTATTCTTCTGTGGAATGATGTTAGCAAGAAGACAAATAGAATTTTTATTCTTATTTGTAATAAGTCCAATTGTATTTGCTACTTCAATTGGAAATAAAGAAAGAAGAAATGCTGTAGTTCAACAGTTAGTTTCATTAATGCTTCAAGGTGCTGTAATAATGTTAATAATATCATTAACGGCAATTGTAATGGGGCAAATAAATGAAACAACATTCTTCTCAAATGCATTTAAGGATATTGTAATTAAATCTATTATGTACATTGGTTGTGGTTCATTCTTATTAACTGGATCACAAGTTGTTAATAGATTTATTGGAGGAAATGTCTCAGCAAATTCTGGAAGAGAGCAATTAATGGCAATGATGGGATTTGGTCAAGCAATGGGAGGAATTGCAACAACTGGAGGACTTGCTGCAGCAGGAGCTGGATTAATGGGTGCTGGTGCAATCGTTAAAGGCACATCAAAAGTAGGTGGAGTTGGTAACTCTGCATTAGGAAAAGTTGGTCAAGCTGTATCAAATTTTGGCTCTAAGATAGGTGGAGATGGAGCATCCTATGGTGGAATTGGAAGCAATTTAAAAATGGTAGGTGATTACATGCAAGCTTCTTCTAATCTTAGAAGAAATAATGTTGATTCTAAAGGACAAGCTCACTCTCAAAGTAGATTGTCTAGATTTGGTTCAGGAATGATGAATGCAGGAAGCAATGCTATGGCTTCAGCAATGCAAAGTATAGCTCCAACAAGAACTATGTATCGAAGAAGATATAGAGGAAGGGATGAGTAATATGTATATAACAGTACCAAGTATTAAAAGAACTTTAGGAAAATATATTGAAATGAAAGATTTATATATTGGTTTACCTATGTTATTTGTATTCTTGTTTTTATTTTCATTTACAAGTCATAAGTTAATATCAATAATTTATCTTACAGTTTGTATATTTTTATTACTACCAGTAAAAGTATCTAAAAAAAATAGAATGTATAAAGTAGTTATTTTATTGGTTAAATATATATTTAAATGTAAAAATTATTATTACATTAGAAATGGAGAGGATATAGATTGGAAAGAAAAACTAAAGATGAAAAAAATCTAACTAAAATAAAAAAGTTAGATAATAAAAATAATAGAAAATATTCTTCTCGTGGTTGTATGAGAAAGAGAATTAAGAATTCTAAAGTTATTTCAAATGTAAAAGAAATAGGTGAAGATGGATTAATATATTTGAAATCTGGAGAAGTTGCTACATTAATTGAAGTAAAAGCTATTGATTTATCTTTAACAAGTAATCAAGAAAAAAATTTATTCTTTTCAATGTTAAAGGCACTTTATCAGATTCAAAATTTAAATATGAAATGTTATAAGTTAGATGAAAAATTAAACTTGAATGCAAATAAAGTTAATTTAGATAAAAAAATAGAACATTTTGAAAATGATGAAAACAAGAAAGTACTTCTAGAAGAGTCAAGAAAACTAATAGATGATTTAGAAGAAAAGAATTTTACAGTCTCTAGTAAATATTATTGGGTATTAATTGCTAAAGATACTGCAGTTCTTAATAAACAAATAGATGAACTTGAGGATATAACTTTAAATATAACTCCAAGAATATATATAGAAAGTATTGTTAATAAACTTGAAATATATAAGTTTTTATCAAATCTTTATCTAACATCTAATTCACTTGATGAATTAGTATGGAGTGATTTACCTAGTTTAGTAAGTCCTATGAATTTTTCAGAGAGATCTGATAAATTAAAGTTTGATGATAAGGAATTTCAAATGGTAACAATTAAAAATGTTCCACCATTTGTTTCAGAATTGTTTTTTGAAGATATATTTAATTATCCAGATGTAAGAGCAAGTATTGGAATAAAAGAATGTATTACACAAGAAGAATTAATCAGATGGGTTAATTCTCAATATCAATTTTTATTAACTGATAGAAATACAACAAAAAAATTAAGTGATGCAACAGAATTAGATACTCAAAAGGAAAACTTTCAAGCTTTAATGAATGATATAAAAAATGGTGATGAAAAGATTAAAGAAGTATCTTTAGTTTTAGTCATAGAAGGAGATAAAAAACATAGAGAAGAGGTATTAAGAGATTTAAAAAGAATTTCAGATTCTTATCAAATAAAATTAGATATACCTAGGCTTAGACAAATGGAAGCATGGCAATCATATGATATTTCTACAAAATCATTTGAAGACTATGCTTTTTATTTACCAACATTAACACTAAGCTGTGGTTTTCCTTTTACAAAAACATATTTTAACGATTCAAATGGATATATGTTTGGAGTTGACATTCATACATCATTACCAATATATTTTGATCCATTTGTTTTAACAAACTCTAGAACATCACATAATATGGCTATTATTTCTTCTACTGGTGGAGGTAAATCTTTTACTATGAAGAAAATGATAGTAAATGAATATGCTAGAGGCACAAAAATATTTATATTTGATTGTGAGCATGAATATGACAAAATTGCAAAAGCAAATCATGGAGAATATATTGATTTATATTCAAAGACTGGTGGAATAATAAATCCATTACAAATTAGATATATTCCATCAGATGATGAAGAACATGATACAAAGGAAACAGATTGTCCATTAGCAAAACATTTAGGATTCTTAGAAGCTTTCTTTAAGACAGCTTTTGAAAGCATTAGTGAAAAAGAATTAGTAATGCTATTAGCTATAGTTGAAAAATTATATAACAAAAAAGGTATATTTAAAAATACTTCAATTAATACATTACAGAATATGAGTCCAGAAGATTATCCAATTTTTTCTGAATTATATAATTTCTTACCCGAATATAAAAAAGAAATTAAAAGCACTGAAAAAATAAAAATAATTGAACAGTTAGATATTTTATTATCTAGGTTCTTAACTGGAACAGATTCTTATTTATTTGATGGTTATACAAATATTGATTTATCAAATGATTTAATAGCATTTAATTTACAAGAATTATTATATAGTGGAAATCAGAGATTGATTAATACTCAAACTTTAAATCTATTGACTTATCTAAATAATAGTATTGTCTCAAACAAGATTATGAATGATAAAGTTAAAATAGAAGATAGAAAACATGTAATGATAATTGCAGACGAATTTCATTTATTTATAGATGAAGATAATTTTGAAGTATTAAGAAACTTCGGTCAATTAGCAAGAAGAATTAGGAAGTATTCCGGTTCACTTGTAGTAGCTACACAATCTGTAAAAGACTTTGTAGGAAGTAATGCAATTTTAAGACATTCAACAGCTATTTTCAACAACTGCCAATATCAAATGATAGGAATGTTAAAAGAAGATGATTTATTAGCATATCTTGAATTGTTTAAACAGAATCCATTAACTGATACACAAA
>CALYOH010000056.1 GCA_945228905.1 uncultured Caryophanales bacterium | reverse complement strand
TGCCTTTAATTAAGAAAATACGAGATATAAAATGATCATATTTTCTATAACCAAAAGCAATTCTTTTAATACATTTAATTAAATTATTAGTTCCTTCTATAATTCCGTTATTAATATCATATTTAAATGAATTTCCATATATTTAATATTATCTTTATACAATGTTAATGCTTGTTTCTTTTTAGTAGATAAATTTTGCTTTGATTGAATGTTATTGCTTTAAAGTTGTTAAAATTCTTTTCGTTTAATGAATTGATTAAACCTTGATAACATTCATAAGTAGCTTTTAATGTTAAATCTGTATTAATTAAAAATTGGACAATTTCTTTTTGAGATATTTCCTTGTGAAAATGTTTTGAATAATGTTTTTCTTCAGATAAATCTTTTTCCTTTTTAACAATTAATTTCTAATAATCTTTTAGTTTATTATAATTAGAGTTATCTTTCTTACATAAACTAACTCTAGTACTATTTAAAGCGTTGTAAGCTTGAATTACAATGTGAAATCGATCAATAGATATATCGGCATTTTTAAATAATTTTTTAGATAAATAAATATAACCCGAATAAAAATAGCATTGGTAAAATTTCCACCAACACTATTTATAATACAATCTTAATAATAGGAACAAAAGTTCTTTTTTATATTGACATAATGTATTATATGCAATACAATATTATTGTATTAAGCAAATAATACAGTGAGGTGAAAATATGGAACTGACATTTGATAATAATATTCCTATATATATTCAGTTATTGGAATATATGAAAATTTATCTTATTTCTGGAGTATTTAAATCTGGTGAAAAATTACCATCAGTTAGAGAATTTGCAACTACATTTAAAGTTAATCCTAATACAATGCAAAAAGCTTTAGCAGAACTTGAAAGTATGAATCTTATTTATACTGAAAGAACTAACGGTAAATATGTTACTAAAGATCAGAAAGTAATTGATAAATTAAAAGATGAATATGCAATTACACTTGCTAAAAGTTATTTTCAAGGTATGAAAAGAATAGGTTTAGGTAAAGCTGATTCTATAAAATATTTAGAAGGGATAAATGAGTAATATGAAGTTATTAGAAATAAAGAAATTAAATAAAAATTTTGATAATAAAAATATATTAACTGATATTAATTTAAGTATTTCAAGTGGTAAGATAATTGGTTTACTTGGAAAAAATGGTGCTGGTAAATCAACATTAATAAAACTTATAAATGATTTACTTACTCCTTCTAGCGGAGAGATATTAGTTAACGGAAAAGAAATAGGTGTAGAATCTAAAAAAGTTATATCATATTTACCTGAGAGAACATATTTAAATAAACAAATGAAAGTATCTGAAGTAATAGAATTATTTAGAGATTTTTATCAAGATTTTGATGAAGAAAAAGCAATTAAATTATTAAAAGACTTAGATTTAGATATTAATCAATCTTTAACTAAAATGAGTAAAGGAATGCAAGAAAAAGTACAATTGGTCCTTGTTATGTCAAGAAAAGCTGATTTATATATTTTAGATGAACCTTTAGGTGGAGTAGATCCTGCAACAAGAGATTATATACTAGATACAATACTTTCTAATTTTAATGAAAATGCTAGTGTTATTATTTCAACACATTTAATATCTGACATTGAAAGAATTTTAGATGAAGTAATATTTATAGATAAAGGTAAGATAGTATTACAAAGTGATGCTGATAAACTTAGAAATAAAGAAAAATCATCAATTGATGAAATCTTTAGGAGGATGTTTAAATGTTAAGTAAACTATTAAAATATGATTTAAAATATATGATTAAGAATATGTGTGTATTCTATATATTATCAATATTTTTTTCTGTAACAACTAGAATATTATTTGAAGTGGATCAATCTGTTATAATTAAGATAATAGGACAAATAAGTGTAGGTTGTATGTTTGCTATGTTAGCAAATGTATTAATTAATACTATGATGAGAAGTTGGGTTAGATTTAGTAGTTCATTATATAAAGATGAATCTTATTTAACTCATACTTTACCAGTTACTAAAAATGATATATATAATTCAAAACTTATTCAAACATTTATATTTTCCTTTATAGGTTTTATTGTAATTTTAATAAGTTTATTTATAACTTATTATTCAAAAGAGAATTGGCAAGCGATAACTAATATTATTAAAAATATTACTATAGGATTAAATATGAATACATTATTTTTTGTAACAATATTTTTACTTGTTTTATTCTTAGAAATGTTTAATGCTATACAGTGTGGTTTCTTTGGTATTATTTTAGGTAATAGAAAGAATAATGGTAAAATAGGATATTCTGTATTATTTGGATTTATTCTATATTTAGTATCTCAAACTATTGTTTTATCATTAATATTTATATATGGTTTATTTGATTCATCAGTTATGGGATTGTTTCAAACTTCACCTACAAGTATAGATATTAATACATTTAAAGTATTATTAATTTTAGCATCTCTATTATATGTATTAATAATATATTGTATGAGTATATTATGTAAAAGAACTCTTAATAAAGGAGTAAATGTTGAATAAAATAAGAACGGATGAGAATCCGTTTTTTTTATTAAGATCATGATATAATAATTGTGATTGGAGTATAATATTCCAGAAGAATTATTATAAGAATTTATAAATATAAACGGAGGAAGATAATATGAGAAAAGATATTAAGACAACTGATGGAATTTTTCCAATGCCAGTATTAATGATTGCAACATATAATGAAGATGGAAGTGTTAATGTTATGAATGCTGCTTGGGGAACTATGTTTGATAGAGATCAAGTTATTTTAAATTTAACTGAGACTCATAAAACTGTTAAAAATATTAAAGAAAGAAAAGCTTTTACAGTAAGTATTGCTGATAGTAAACATGTAAAAGAAGCTGATTATTTTGGAGTTGTATCAGGTAATAATACTCCTGATAAGTTTGAAAAGAGTGGTTTAACTGCTACTAAATCAAAACATATTGATGCTCCTATTATAAATGAGTTTCCATTATGTTTAGAATGCGAATTTATTGCATATAATGATTATGGAGTTTTAGGTAAAGTAGTTAATACTACAGCAGATGAAGGTGTAATGAATGGAGATATTGTAGATATTACTAAAGTATCTGCAATAGCATTTGATCCATATACTCATGGATATTATAAGGTAGAAGAAAGAGTTGGAAATGCTTTTAAAGATGGATTAGAATTAAAATAATTAGAAAGACGACTGTATATGATAATAACAAATGAACTATTAGTAATTTTACTCGCAATACTAATTGTATGTTTAATAGGATTTAAAAAATATGTATGGTTTATATCTTTAGCATATGTTTTTTCTATTAGTATAGTAGGTATAATGAATTTACTATTATTTAGAGAAAGTATGAATCTAGCTTTAATAATATCTAGTATTATTCTAATATTATATGATATAATGAATTTATATTATGATAATAGGAGGTCCTTATGGAATATAAAAAGATTGTTGTTGCTGGAGGAGGAGTTTTAGGAAGTCAAATTGCTTTTCAAGCAGCATATACAGGATATGATGTAGTTATATGGCTACGTAGTGAAGAAAGTAAAACTAGAACACAACCAAAACTTGATACTTTGAAACAAACTTATATTGATACTATTAATGTTATGGCTAATGGAGATATGGATAATTGGGCTAGAGGTATTGCTGATGCTGATAACTTTAGTGTAGTAGAATGTGTAAGAAAAGTAGAAGAAGCTTATGAAAAAATTGTATTAGAAGTTGATCTTAATAAAGCTTTAGAAGGAGCAGACTTAGTAATAGAATCTATGGCTGAGAATCTTGATCAAAAGATAGATTTTTATAAGAAAATTGCACCTATATTAGATGAAAAGACAGTACTTGTAACTAATTCATCTACATTACTTCCATCTAAGCTTGCTAAACATACTGGTAGAGCTAATAAGTTCTTATCATTACATTTTGCTAATTCTATTTGGAAAAATAACATAGCAGAAGTAATGACTCAAAGTGAAACAGAAGAAAAATACTTTAATGAAATTATGGAATTTGCTAAATCTATTAGAATGATTCCATTACCAGTTAAACATGAAAAATCAGGATATTTATTAAATTCTTTATTAGTACCATTCTTATTAAGTGCTATGGATTTAGTTGCTAATAATATTTCTGATCCTGAAAGTGTAGATAGAGCATGGACTCTAGGTACTGGAGCTCCTAAAGGACCATTTAGAATCATTGATACTGTTGGTCTTGAAACTGCTAAAAATATAGTAGAGCAATACCAAAAAGTTCCTTCTCTAATTAATCCTTTACTTAAGAGAATGATGTTACCATATAATTATAAAGCTATGTTAGAGATGTTAAATAAATATATTAGTGAAGGTAAGATGGGTAAATCTTCTGGAGAAGGATTTTATAAGTATGATGAAAAGTAGATTATATCTACTTTTTTTAGTATAATTAAAATAATTAAGGAGTGATATTATGACTACATTTGATGATTTTTTAAAATTAGATATTAGAGTTGGTACTATAATAGAAGCAAAAGTATTTGATAAAGCTAAGAAGCCTGCTTATCAATTAAAAGTTGATTTAGGAGAAGAAATTGGTATTAAGAAATCTTCTGCTCAAATTACTGATATTTATAATCTTGATGAATTAATAGGTAAACAGGTTTTAGCAGTAATTAATTTTCCTCCAAGACAAATTGCTGATTTTATGTCAGAAATATTAGTATTGGGTACTTATAGTAAAGATGGAGTTGTTTTAATTACTCCTGATAGAAAAGTATCTAATGGAGATAAGCTAGGGTAAGAGTACTTTTACCCTTTTTTTATTTTCAAGTTTATTTCAAGTTTTTTTTATAAAATCAATATGTTAAATGAAAATAGATAGAAGGTGATTCTATTAAGATATATCGTAATGAATGGAAATATAATTTATCTAATCAAGAATTATCAATATTAAATTCTAGAATATCTCAAGTATTAAAACTTGATTCACATACTCCAGATACTGGTAGATATATAATTCATTCTTTATATTTTGATGATTATAAAGAAAAGTCTGTTTATACAACTGATGCAGGTATATCTGAAAGATTTAAATGGAGAATTTGATATTATGGAGAAGATTTAAACTATATTGTACTTGAGAGAAAAGAAAAGATAAGTAGTAGATGTCATAAGAAGAGTTGCAAGCTTACATTAGATGAATATAAATTAATAGTATCTGATAATATTTTAGATATTTTATATGATAATAATAATTTCTTATTTATGTGAGATTTTGAAAATGATAGGATTAGTGACTTTTTATCTAATAATAATTTATAATATGATTTTATTAAGATACCTTATCATGGTAATTATTTAAAGAAATTAAATATATTACTTTAATCAATTAATTCTAAATATGGGGTAATGACTTGTTCTTATACTGAAGATGTGAAGATGATACTATTATTTTATTAAATATTATATGCTAAGAATGGAGCTATATCTTTATATAGTAATGTAAATGATATAGTTATTAAACAATAAAAGATTCAAGAAGATGAATCTTTTTTTGTTTTTCAAGATTATTTCAAGAATGGATTGTTACTATAAGTATGTAAGCAAGATATATGCTTACATAAGGAGGATGATAATTTAATAAAATGAATGAATAATTATAATGAATGAAAATCACTCTAGATTAGGCTATGATATAATATCTTAGTAGTGGTATGAAAGGAGGATTATTATGAAAATATTAATTATAGAAGATGAATATAGTTTAGCTGATGCGATACGTGAAACTCTAGAAAGAGAACATTTTGATACTACAATTGTTACTAATGGATTAGATGGAGAAGATGAAGCATTAACTGGATTATATGACTTAATACTACTAGATATTATGTTACCTAAAAAGAATGGTTTTGAAGTGTTAAAAACTTTAAAAGAAGAGAAATTAAAAACTCCTATTATTATTTTAACTGCAAAATCTGAATTAGATGATAAATTAAATGGATTGGAGAATGGAGCTGATGATTATATTACTAAACCTTTCCATATGAAAGAGTTAATTGCAAGGATTAAGATAATTTTAAAAAGGAGTACTAATATAGAGGATACTAATTCCTTGGAATTTGATGATTTAATATTAGATTTATCTACTGGTAAGATTAAATGTAATAATAATGAAATGTCTATTAATGGTAAAGAATTAAATTTATTGGAATTATTACTTATAAATAAGAATCAAATAGTAGAAAAAGATATATTAACTGATAAAATATGGGGATTTAATAGTGATGCTGAATATAACAGTGTTGAAGTATATGTTTCTTTTCTTAGAAAGAAATTAAAATTGTTAAAGTCAAATGTAAAGATATCTACTATTAGGGGAATTGGTTATAGATTGGAGAAGATAAAATGATTAAAAAATTACAAAATAAGATACTTTTAATTATTTTTTTAGCAATCTCAATTCCTCTAATAATATTAGTTTCTTTATCTACTTATTCTTATTATTCTAATACTATAAGATCAGTTAATTTTATGATAAATAGAGTTTATGAAAGAAAAGGACTAGAAAATAAAGAAGTACAAATTAATGAAATAAATGGAGTATATTATATCAAGATAAATGGTTCTAATATTATAGATAGTAGTGATAATATGACTGATGAAATAAATGAATATGCTTTAATTATTTCTAATAAGAATAAAGAAGAAGGAATTATTAATAATTATATTTATAAAATTAGAAAGCAAATGAATAGTAATAATATATATGAAATATATTTAGTTGAGAGTAGTGATTCAATTAAAAGTATTAATGTTGTTATTGTAGTAGCAATTACTTTTACTTGTTTAATGATTGGACTTATATATTTACTTTCTTGGTATATTTCTAAATTAATTATTAAACCAGTAGAAGATACATTTGATAAACAAGTTGAATTTATTTCTGATGCATCTCATGAACTTAAGACACCTCTAGCAGTTATTCAAGCTAATGCGGATGTATTAGAAGGAGAAATTGGTAATAATAAATGGCTTTCTTATATTCAAAATGAAACTGATAATATGAGTAAGTTAATTAATGAGATGTTATTATTAACTAAGAATGATAATATTGATAGTATCCGTAAACCAGAAGAATTTAATTTATCAGATGAAATTAATTTTGTTACTTCTTCTTTTGAAAGTATGGCTTATGAGAAGGAGGTTAATATAAAGACTGATATAGATGATAATATTATAACTAATAAGTTTAATAAAGATGATATTGATCATATATTATCTACTTTGATAGATAATGCAATTAAGCATACTGATAAGAAGAAAAAAGTTATGGTAGAAATGAAAAAGTATAAAGATCATATTACTATTAATATTAAAAATGAAGGTGAAGAGATACCTATTGAAGAAAGAGAAAAGATATTTGATAGGTTTTATAGAATTGATAAATCTAGAAATAGAAATGAAAAAAGATATGGTTTGGGTTTAGCAATTGCTAAATCTATGGTACTTAAAAATAATGGTACTATATCTGTTGATTGTAGGGATGGTATTACTAATTTTATAGTTAATTTACCTTTATAAAAAATTTAATAGTATTCAAGATTATTTCAATTATATTTATGATTAGTGGTTGTGGTAATAAGAAAAGTTCTAATACTAATTATGAATCTCAAATATCTCCAAGTGATATATTTACTGATAGGGATTTAGAACAGGAAGTAGATACAAGTGATGCTACTACATATAATGTAGAAGATGGTAATAATATTACTATTAGTGAAGATGGTGAAGACAAATTACAAGTATACTTTAAGATGTAAATAATTTAATATTTATATCTTATTTT
>CALYOH010000055.1 GCA_945228905.1 uncultured Caryophanales bacterium | reverse complement strand
GAAAACCGACAAAATTTTTTACCGAATTCCTACATTTTATTTTACCATTTACAACTATATCCAAAAATATAGTTTTGCAAATTCTTGTTGAACAATATAATACTGATGAATTTAATGAAATATATGAAAAGGGAATTACTGACTATAGAAAAAGTAATAATTCTAAAGATTATAAAGATAAAATGAAACAACGATTAAATGTACAAAGTAGTATTTATACAGCTTTATCAAGAAGCTATAGTCATAATAATAAAATAGTAAATCATTTTTATTCCAAAGATAAGCATGTACCCATTTGGGGTATTTTTGAAATAATAACATTGGGAACTTTTGCTGATTTAATAAAAAGTTTAGAACACAATGCACGACTTAAAATAGATAAAGAAATGAAATTAAATATTGCCTTCGATACTGATGCAAGATTTCCTGAAAAGATAATGTATTTATTAAAAGCTTTAAGAAATTCTGTTGCTCATAATGATGTTGTTTTTGATGTTAGATTTAAAGATGGTAATATTGATTCGACTTTATGTAAATATTTGGAAAATGAAATTAAATGTACTAATATAGATTTTAGTACAATAATTGATTATATTTTAATAATAGTTTTATTGTTGAAGAAATATGGTATATCTAAATCTGAATTAAATCGCTTGGTAAATGAATTTGAAAAAATATTAGAAGATTTTAGAAATACAATTCCTTTTAATATATATAGTCAAGTTATCCATACTGATACAAAAACGAAATTGACACAATTGCGTAAATATATTAAAAACTAGTAAAAAATTATTAAATTATTGTAAATTTTTATTAAATATGTTATATTATATATGTGAATAGTGGTGGAGTGTCTTCGGACCCCATCTGGGCAAGTTGGATGCGTCTAACTTGCTTTTTTGTTGATTATTTGTTGTTTTATAATGTATTATATTTTTGTTAATTAGAATTTGCTAGGAGGTATATATTATGGAATTTGGTCTATTGGGTTATTATGGAAGTTATAACCATAATAATATGCATATTATTGATTTTAATGATAAGAGAACCTTGCTTGAATTTGACGTTTTAATTATAGATCTAAAAAGGTTATTCTCTTGTTATGAATCATATGAAGTGTTTAATGGAAAAAGATTATTAAATCAACGTGATTCAAACAAAATAATTGAAGATATACAAAAACGTAAAGAAGAAATAAATGAGTTTTTAGAGAGCGGAAAAACTATAATAGTTGTTTCAACTAATGAAGAATATGTTTATGCATATACTGGTAAATACGATGTTTCTGGTACTGGAAAAAATGCTCGTAAAACAGATATTGTGACTGATGTTCATCCTAAAAGTATTATTCCTTTTAAAGTTAAAGATTTAGACTTAACTGGTAATAAAATTAAGTTTTGTAATAAAATGATTGAAGATCATCTTAAAAAATATTCTAAATATATAGAATATAATACTATATATAGTGACATTGAGAAAACTAATCAAATAATGAATGTTGAAAATTCTAAAAAGACAGTTTTTTATTATGAAAGAGTTGGGAATGGTTTAATTGTTTTTGCTCCTAATATAGTTTTTGATACTTCAGAAAAGAAATTATTTTCTAAAATTGAAAGAGATTATTTTTTAGAATTAGCTAATATAAAAAAATATATTATATCTGATAAAGAAGAACTTCCTGAATATGCTTCTGAGTATTATTTGCCATCTGAGAGAGAAACCATTAATAGTATTCAATTAGCTAATGATAAAATTAATAAATTAAAAGAAAGTATTAAAAAAGACAAATTAAAACTAGATGCTATTCAACAAAAGAAAGTATTATTTACTGGTACTGGTAAAAGTCTTGAAAAGAATGTAGTTGAAATGCTTAAAACGATAGGGTTTAATATAATTAAATATAATGAAGATTCAGTAGATGAGGATATTGTTTTTGAATATAAAGATAAACTATTTATTTCTGAGGTAAAAGGAGTAAGTGGAAGTGCTACTGAAAAACATACAGCTCAAACTGTTAAATGGAAAACAGAATACTACATAGAAAATGATATAATGCCAAAAGGTGTATTGATTGTTAATGCTTTTAATAATAAAAAAATAGAAGAAAGACAGGAATATTTTCCTAATCAAATGTTAAAGTATGCAGAACATCAAGAAATCTGTTTAATAACAACTATACAGATATATAACATTATGTGTTTTATTGAACAAAATCCAATAGATAGAGATTCTATTATACAGGAAATATTTGATTGTAATGGAATATTTACTAAATTTAATGAATGGAATAAATATATTAGTAAATAATAAATTAAGAGATTATTAAACTATCTCTTTTTATATTGATTATTATTACTTGTTGGGTTATAATACATATAGAAGGGAATTCACTATGATTATTAAAGAGACAACAAAGTATAAAAGATCTTTAAAAAAAATATTAAAAAACAAAACTAGAGAATTAGAAAGGTTAAATAATATTAGAAATCTTATTTTGGGTAGTGATAATTTACATAAACTATTATTAAGTAGTTTAAAGAATGTTTATCATATAGAAAAGAAAACTGGTAATCTAAAAGAATTATATACTGCTAGACTTAATGATAAGATTAGGCTATTAATGAGACCAGTAGGTGAATATCCTTACAATGAAATTGAAATAGATGAGATTATATTTGAAGATATAGATAATACTCATTATGGAGAAGGGTGATAATATGAGTGGATTTGGAAGTATGTTAAAGGATTATTTAGAATATCATAGAATATCTCAAACAGACTTTGCTGATAGAATCGGTATTAGTCAAAAACATATGAATGAAATTCTTAATGATAAGACTAATTTATCTTTAGAACTTATGATTACTATTAGTACTATTACTGATATCGATGTTAATCTAATTTATTATATAGAAAATAAAAAGAAAATATCTAAGCAGCTATTAGATAAATATGAAACAGAAAAAGGCATTAATAAGATGCTTAATTCATATTATATTAATGAAATGGAGAAAAGAGGGTGGATTAGACTTAAAGATAAGACTTCTTTTGTTCAAAAGTATTTAGACTTAGTAGATTTTGTTAAAACTAAAGATTTAGATACTTTTGATTCATATTTAGAAAAAAGATATTTATTTAAAAAGAAAAATGATTCTAATAATATAAAGATAGCTTTATGGATTAATCATTGTGATGATATGATTAAGAATATAAAAGTAAGTCAATATGACCCCAATAAATTTATATTATTACTTAACGATTTAAGAGAAATTAGAATGAATAAGTTCAATGAAAAGGAACTTATTGATTTATTTAGTAAATATGGAATCATTTTATATATAGAAGATGCTTTAAAAGGAAGTAAAGTAAGAGGCTGCTGTAAGGTAATGATTGATACTCCAGTTATATATCTTACTAGATATTTAAAAGAAAAGTCATCTTTGTATTTTACTCTATATCACGAATTAATGCATATTAAGAAAGATTATAATAAATTGAAGAATAAAACAATTGTAGATGAAGATGAAAAAGAAATTGATGAATTGGCTTTAAATGAAATGATACCTAAGGATATTTATCAAGAAATGATATTGAATGTTTCTGATAGAGAAAAAATCGCAAAAGATAATAAAATACCTCTATCTTTCTTATACACTAGATTAGCAATGGAGGGTAAAATTGATTATTCTTCAAGTGAATATTTAAATCATAGAGAGATGATATAAAATTTATAAATATAATAAAAAGAAGTTCTAGTTTTAGAACTTCTTTTCAAATTCTCCTTTTATTCCTACACCTATACTTTTAATCATAAACATGTGATCATCTATTTTCTTTAAGTATCTTTCTAGTTTTATTAATTCAAATTTAGTTAGTGCTGTATAGATAATATATGTTCTTGAATCATCAAATCCACCTTTAGCATCCCAATATGTGAAATCTCTATTTAATTCATTTTTTATATAATCATTTACTTTTTTAGGATTCTTTTTACAGAATATAAATGCAGTTGAACAAATATTTTGTTCATGCATTTTATCTATCATTAAACTATCACATACTGCGTAAATAACAGAATATATCATTGTTTCTAATCCATACATTATTCCAGCTATAGAGTATACTATTACATTTATTATTAGTCCTAACTTTCCAACTGATAAATTATTATTTTTTTTAGCTAGTGCTAGTCCTATGATATCAGTTCCTCCAGTAGATGCACCACTGTTTAGTGTAAGACCAACTCCTATACCACCTAGGATTCCTCCAACTAATACATTAGTTAATATATTATTTTCTATTAATAATACTGTAGGTATTACTGATAATAATAATGCTTGTAATGATACTGCAAATACTGTTCTTACAAAGAATGTTTTACCAAGATTTCTAAAAGCTAATATAAATAATGGGATATTTATTAAATAATAGATTATACCTGAATAATCAAAATTATTTTTTATATTAAATAATTCTTTAGTTATACTTCTTATTAATTGTGCTATACCTAAAACTCCTCCAGTATATAAGTGATTTGGTACAATAAATATATTAATAGCTAAACAAAATAGAATAGAACCTACAACAACTTTTATTATATCTTCTATACTCCAGTTAAATAATTTTATAATTTTTTTCATATTATCAACTCCTAAAGCAGAAATAATTATAACACTTTAAAATTTAAAGTAAAGTAGTATTTATAATTCTTTATATAAATACATAAATATGAAATTATGAATTAAATTAAAACTCTTTTATGCAAAAGAGTTTCTTTATATATTTTTATTTTTATAATTAATTATTTAGTTTATATAAATTATTTTATTTGTATTTATTTTATTCATAAATTAATAAATTAGTTATTTGTAATAGTTTTAATTTTATATTAATATTCATTTCTGAGGTGATTATTATAGATTATTATAATGAGATAAAAGAAAGGCTTATTAATAATGAAATATATAGTAAGGTAAAAGATTATTCAAAAGAAAGACATAAAGTAATTACATATTTTGAAATTGGTAAACTATTATATGTGGCAGGCAACAAATATGGTGAGGATATTATTGGTAATTACTCTAAAAGACTGATAACTGAGGTTGGAAAGAAGTATAGTACTAGAACTCTAAGAAGAATGAGACAATTTTATATTGTTTTTCACAATGAAAAATGGTCGACATTGTCGACCAAATTAACATGGAGTCATTATGTTGAATTTTTATCTCTTAATGACGATGATAAAATGTTTTATTACTTAAATATTTCTATTTCTAATAATATTAGTATAAGGGAATTAAGAGAAAAAATTAAAAATAAAGAATATGAAAGATTACCTGAGAAAACTAGAAATTATTCTTTAGAAAAAAACATTTCTAAAATAGAAGATTATATAAAGAGTCCAATTATTATTAAGAATAGTTTTGGTATTAGTGATATCTCTGAAAAAGTATTACAAAGATTAATATTGGAAGACATCTCATCTTTTATGAATGAGCTAGGTGAAGGCTTTTCTTTTATAGATAATGAGTATAAAATAAAAATAGGTGAAAGATATAATTACATAGATTTATTACTATATAATATTAAATATAATTGTTATGTGGTAGTAGAACTTAAAATAACAGAATTAAAGAAAGAACATATCGGTCAAATTGAAACATATATGAACTATATTGATAAGAAATTAAAAAGAATTGATCATGATAAAACTGTTGGAATAATTATAGTAAAAAAAGATAATAATTTCATAATGGAATATTGTAGTGATTCTAGAATAATTAAAACTACTTATAAAATAATATAAATAAAAAAACTAATTAATTAGTTCTTTTCTTTATATATATTACTTGGTATTAGTTTATTAAGATAATCTAGTATTTGTTCTTTCTTATACTTATTAGGATAAATAATATAATCTCTACATATATTAGATACTGCTGATACATAGAATTTAGTTATTATTTCTGTTGGTATATTACTATTATTTTCATATTTACTTAATACTTTTTCTATATCTTTATAAATAGTATCATTAATCATATCCATTACTATACTATTATTATTTTTCTTTAATATAGTTCCATATATATCTATATTTTTTTCTATATGTTCTAATAATAGATTTATTAGTACTAAGTAATATTCTTTTATAGATTTTACTTCTATATTATTTTCATTTATAAAATTGTTTAATTCTAATTCTAAATCTTCTATTAATGAATATAATAATTCATATTTATCTGAGAAGTGATCATAAAAAGTAGATCTAGTAGTTAATGCTTTTTCACATATTTCACTTATCTTTATATTTTCAAATTCTTTTTCTTTCATTTCTTTTAATAGACCTTCATATAGGTTTTTTTTTGTTTTTAATATTCTTTTATCCATTATAATCACCAATTTCATTATAATACAAAAACCTACAAATGTAAAAATATACTACATTATGTAGGATATTTATACTACATATTTTTTATTTTTATATGAAAACATACAAAATAAAAGAGTATTGTACTTAACAATTTATTTAATAATACTATAATTCAACAATGGAGGTATTAATATGAAGAAGATTTCTAATTATATAGTTAATCATTCTAAATTAATATTAATTATTGGTTTATTATTACTTATACCTGCTTTATATGGATATATTAATACTAGAATTAATTATGATATTTTAGTATATTTACCTGATAGTGTAGATACTATTAAAGGTGAAAATATATTAACTGATGAGTTTGGTTTAGGTAGTTATGCTTTTGTAATTATTGATAATAATACTAATAAAGATATTATTGATTTAGAAAATGAATTTAAAAAGGTAGATGGGGTTAATAAAGTTATTAGTGTATATGATTTATTAGATAGTGGTATACCTAAAAGTATGTTACCAAAGGATATAGAAAATAAATTATATAAAGATAATGAAACTATTATTATGGTTACTTTTAATGGTTCTACATCAGAAGATGAAACTATTAATTCTGTTAGAGAATTAAGACAAATAGTAGAAGGAGATACTATTAGTTCTATGACTGCTATGGTAGTTGATACTATGGATTTAGCTAATCAAGAAATAGTTACTTATGTTGTTATAGCAGTTTTATTATGTTTAATAGTTTTATTAATAGCAACTGATTCTTATATAGTACCTATATTCTTATTATTAAATATAGGTATAGCAATTATATATAATTTAGGATCTAATATATTCTTAGGTCAAATTAGTTATATTACTAAAGCCATTACTGCTATATTACAACTTGGTGTTACTACTGATTTTTCTATATTCTTATATAATACATATGAATTAGAAAAGAAGAATAATAAAGATCATAAGAAAGCTATGAGTAAAGCAATTATTAGTACTTTTAATTCAGTGCTTGGATCATCTCTTACTACTATAGCTGGTTTCTTAGCTTTATGTACTATGTCTTTAACTTTAGGAAAAGATATAGGTATAGTTATGGCTAAAGGAGTATTATGTGGAGTAGTTACTGTACTTACTATATTTCCTGCTTTTATATTATTGTTTGATAATATTATTGATAAAACTAAACATAAGAGATTATTACCTGAATTTAAGTTTATACAAAACTTTGTATTAAATAATAAAGTATTAATAATAGTATTATTCTTAATATTATTAATACCAGCATATTATGGTAATAAGAATTATGATGTTTATTATAAGTTAGATGAATCATTACCTAAAACATTAGATTTTAATGTTGCGAATAATAAACTTGCTAAAGACTTTAATATTGTTTCTCCTGAAATAATATTAATTAATAAAGATATAAAGAAGAATGATTTAAAAGAACTTAGTAATGAATTAAGAGAAGTAGATGGAGTAGACTTAGTAATGAATTTAGGAGAAATTACTGATAATGGTTTAATTAGTATATTAC
>CALYOH010000054.1 GCA_945228905.1 uncultured Caryophanales bacterium | reverse complement strand
ACAAATATTAAGTAAATTACTATATTTACCCAAAAACATAATCTCTTACTACCAGTATTTCTACCAACAGTAGTAAGATTTACATATTCACCATTCTTTTTATTCAAAATAGATTGCCCTGATCCAATAGAATATGATTCAAAATTATTTTTAATATATTTCTGCATATTTTTATTATCAGGATGATCTGGATTAATATAACCACATTTTAAGCAGTTTCTAGCTCTAATATCCATCTCAGAACCACATCTTGGGCAAAAAATCTTAATTGTTTCTCCCATAATTATTCTCCCTATTATCTTTATTATAATTTATATCAAAATATTTTTCAATCTTCCAAATACCATGTAGTTTCTATAGGAGTCTTACTTATTTCAACTCCATCTTGATAAGTATGTAAATATGTTTGATAACCTCTTCCACCTAACCATACAGATTCAGTAGAATAAGTTTTTCCTCTTTTAGCTTCACTATTAGACCAAAACTCTACATGTATTTCTCCCCATGTATCATAAGCCTTAACATATATTGGATAGTCATATGTATTTTTCCATTGCATATCTACATTCCATCCACTAGAATAACTTGCTACTGTTGCATCTAATCCACCAGCAACATAAACACTCTTCTTTTTATGTGGATATCTTTTAACAATTTCAAGTCCACCCTCTAAAGCAGCATTATAAGTAGTTGTAGCAACCTGACATACTCCATTACCAACAAACTCATAATAGAATACATATCCGTCTTTATCATATGGACCCGCATATTTATAATAAGAGAATATCTCTCCAGGTTCTATAATTGCTCCATTAATATAATCAACTGCTACTCTTAAATTCTTAGCTCTAGCAGTTACCCAAGTATCATACTTAGTAACAAAAGATGAAGTCATAGTATCTATCTTAGTATAACTTTCATTATAACTAGAAGGAATAATCTCACCCTTTAATACAATAGTATCTACACTCTTAGAATCATCAACATAACTAACTATTCTATTAAATGAACTATCTAAATCTAATGAAAAACCATCATGTCCTTTTAAATATTTAACACCCTCACTAGTATCAAAATATCCATTTATAACATTAACATCAACAGAACTCTTAATATTTTTAACAGTTTCTTTTAACTTATCATCATCATGATTATATACAAAATTAAATTCTTTATATTTTTTAGTAGAATTCATAATTCTAGATTTCTTTATAATACTTAAACTATCTTGATAATCCTTAATATTTTGAATAGTCTTATTTTTATCAATAGTAAATCCCAAATCTTTAAGTGTATAAAAATACTCTTTATTATTTATAATTAATTTAATCTTTCTAGATAAAATATAATCATTATAAAACTCTATCTTCTTATAAGAATTATCATAACTATAACCACCCATATCAAACTCTTCAATATAAATGTTAGGTAATATTACTTTATCGTATTTATCTACAGATTTATAATTTATTATTATTAAGACAACATAAAAAAGAATAAGTATTAATAATAAAGATACTAAAAATACTAATTTATTCTTATTATTAAATATCTTACCCTTCATATTCTATCATCTCACTATTTTATTAATTTCTTTGATTACTTGTTCATAACCATCTTTATTAAGATATATACCATTATCAGTATATTTCTCATTTAATTGATCTTTTTCAACTAAGAAACTATAAGTATCAACATATGTAACTTTCTTTTCTTTGCTTAATTTCTTTAACTCTTTGTTTAATTCAACAATATTTTCATTTTCAAGATCTTCTCTAATAATTTCATCATCATAACCATCTACATTTTTATTAATAGGATATACAGATTGAATATAAATATCTGCATAAGGTCTATTATCTTTTATTTGATCTATAATTTGAGAAATATTATTAACAGTATCTCTAGTACTATAATTATCATTTAAATCCCCAAATCCAAGACTAATAAATATAATAGATGGATTATAATCATAAATATACTTTTTCATATCATTTAATACATCACCAGTAGTACGTTCATCATCTGATTCATTAACATAATGATAATCTAATCCATACTCTTCAAAATTAAATCTAACTAGATTATTATCTCCAATAAATAGATAATTATCATCAACTTCTTTAACTTTTACTTTTTTAACAGTAGTATCATTTTTAGGATTATTTATAGATAAATCTAAATTCATATTTTTAAATAAACCAATACCAACATTTATAACAAAAAGTATTAAGAAGAATAATGATATACAAAAAAATAATTTCTTAATAAATATTACTTTTTTTAATGATTCATTATCACTAAGATTAGTTAATATTTTTTGTTTAATTTTACTATTCTTTTTAACTTTCTTTTCTATTCTTCCTTCTAAGAAACTAGTATCTAAAGTTTCATAGTCATTTAATCTATCATCATCTATTCTAATTTTAATAGTTTTAGTATCTTCTAATTGTTCTGTATCCTTTGTATTTTTTTTCTTACTAGTACTTTTTCTAATAGTTCTATTATAAGAATCATAATTATAAGGCTTTTTCTTTTTTCCTGTCATAGTACATACCTCTTTTATATTACATACATATTATAACAAAATTTACAATTATTAAAAAGTCTATTTAGTAAAATAATAAGTTTTTTAACCTAAACAGTTATTTTAATGCTATTATATAAGTAAGGTGAGGTCTATGGCTACGGTTAGAAAAAAGAAGATTAAAATAAAAAAGAAAAATTTTACTATATTTATAATCATAATCATTTTAGTAATATTTACACTTTTTGAATTAACCAATTCTGTAGTAAAATTTTTAACTAAACCTAAAGAAGAAGTCGTAGAAAAAAAAGAAGAACCTAAAAAAGAAAAAAAGACTAATCCAAAATTAGATGAATTAGATAATATAAATGAAAAATTATCATATTTTAAGGAATATAATATTAATAGATACATAGAATATAAGAATAGTCATCCAGAACTAGATATAGTTCAAGTAATAAAAAATGTTAATATGAATTTAGATAAAACCCCATATGTAGAAGCAACAGAAATAGAAGATAAAAATAGTCAAATAGTACTAGTAAATAAATATTATTATTTAGGAGATAACTTTACTCCAAATAATTTAGAAAATATAAGTACACAATATGCATTAAGTAATATGAAATTAGTTAATTATGCTAAAGAAGCCTATGAAAGAATGGCAAAAGCTGCTAAAGAAGAAGGCCTAAAGATAGTTGCTATGTCTACATATAGAGATTATACATATCAAGTAAATTTATATAATAGATATAAAAAACAAGATGGACAAGAAGCTGCTGATACATATTCAGGAAGACCAGGTTTCTCAGAACATCAAACCGGTTTAGCACTAGATGTCTATAATGGAAAACTTAATTATACTGATTTTGCTAAAACGAAAGAATTTACATGGATGAGTGAACATGCTCATGAATATGGATTCATATTAAGATTCCCAGAAGGAAAAGAAAAAGAAACAGGTTATAAATATGAATCATGGCATTATAGATATGTAGGAACAGAAGTCGCAACATATATAAAGAATAATAATATTACATTAGAAGAATATATCGCTACAAAGTGAAAGAGCTTTTATAAGCTCTTTTCTTTTTCATCAACTGAAGTGTAATCATCTACATCCTCAATCATCATATCTAAATCAATAGAATTATCTATATCATAAGCAAATACATTATCTAAGAATTTTTGAATAGTTGATTTATTTAAATAAATACCTATTCTACTCATTGGTAAACCTCCAAGTAAACAATCCTTAGAAATACAAAGACCAGTCTTTTCATCTAAAATCCATTCTACTGGAGAAATTCTAATCCATGAATTTCTACATTCTCCATTATCAAATATTGCTCTACTTACAGGCATTACTTTTTGACCATTATATTCATATACAGGACTTTCAGTCTTTTCAAATTTAACTTCATTACCATCATAGAATCTTTCACATTTAATTCCCCATACACCAATAGATTGTCCAATAGGTTTAACTTCTCCCGCTTCATAGTTCTTATAAAAATCTCTTGGTAATACTTCCTGAGGATATTCTCCAAATGTAACTATTGTAACAGGTCCCTTACCATAATCAACAGTACGAGTACCAATTATATCATTCTTAATTTCTTCATATGGAACAACTATACGAACTCCATTAGTAAATTCAGAAACAAACTCTTCTTCTACAGTTAATTTTCCATAAGTAAAACAGAAACTATCTCCTCTACCTTTAGTATCTAACCAATAATCACAAAACTTCTTATTTAAAAGATTTGGATCAATTTCTTTTCTAGCTTCAGCAAAATGCATTCCTTTTAATGGATAACTCTCAGCACCTCTAATTTCAGCAAACTCAGTTGGTGCAGCCTCAGTACCAAATCTATTAAATACATCTAACTTGTTTGGGCCTTGTACTTGATCTAAAGTTAATTGAGTAAAATGTTTCTTCATAATATCACACTCCTAATCATAATTCTTTTTTAAATATAAATATAAATGATAAAAGCAAGTATATATACCCCAAATAAGTAATATAAAATTACTAATTTGAACTAACGATAATATTACTTCATTCTCATATAATTTAGTTATATCCATTAAATCTACTCCATCAACAGATGCTAATGCTATAAACGACATAAAAAAGAAATACAAAATACTAAAAAATGAATAATTAAATATCTTCTTAAAAATAGATAACTTTCTACTAAATAAGGTATATAAAATCATAACTGTAACAAATACTATTATAAAGAAATATACTACAGTAGAAGGAAAATAAACATAATTCATTATTTCCTTAACAAAAGAATCTACTGAAGTACTAACATAAGTTGTATAACTGATTAATATACCAACTACAAATCCTATGTATACTCCTATCGCAACCATTTGTACAATTTGATTTTTTCTTTTTAAATTAAATATTAATATAACAAACAAAAGAAGGCTTAATATGAACATCTCAACAGAAAGAAAAGAAGAAAATATATATTTAAAAATAGTACTTAACTTTCCAAATAAAGATAAATTCATATTATCACCTTCTTCTAACCAACACGTTCAGCTATATAGACTGTCTGGGTATAATCATTATCCTTAGTACAAGTTATCATAGTAAGTGTTGTCTTATCATGATTCCTCATTAATCTAACAACACCATTCTTTTCAACTTCATAAATATTTGTAATCTGATAAACATATTGATTACCTAAATAAGTAACATATGCCATATCACCAATAGTTAATTTATATAAATATGCAAAATATGATATATATGAATCACCTGAATGAGCCATTAATATCAAATTTCCATTAATAACATCTGGTAAATCAGACCCATCAACCATAGTAACATTATAGCTGATATTATTATACCTTGAGCCTACATTGTAGAATCCCCTTTTTAATCCTATCTTGGGTATTTCTAATACCCCTAAATACTTACTATAATCTATTTCATAATATACTGGTTCTTCTGTATTATTATTTTCATTATTATCTACAACTTCAGCAGTTTCTTCCTTCGCAGGCTTAGGAACTTCATCCATCATAGCAATCTTCATTTCAGAGTAAATTTGATCTTTCATTTTAACTAAATAATTCCATGAAAGAGATAATACTCCACAAAAAATAAGTAAAGAGCCTATTAATAATATATGGCTCTTTTTTAACTTATTGTTATTTTTATTGTTGTTGTGCTTGTTTCTTAACTGGTTTAGCATTTGCATAAATAATACCGACACCACATAACAATACGACAAGACCAATGAAATAAATTGTTTGTGCAGTATTCATACCTGTATCAGGAGTACCAATTATTTCAAACACAGTACCACCTAAAATGTGAGCTTCTTGATCTTCAACTGTAACAACATCTTGGTCATCAGCATCATCACTATAAATGTATCCGCCTAAGAATTTGAATGTAGCATCTACATTTAATACTAAATCTTTTTTAACATCTTTAACTTTATCAGCAGGAATGATTACAAATAATTTTTTATTAATATCTGTAATTACATCTCCTTCATTAATAGTCTTACCATCTTCTCCAACTACGTAAGCTCCTTCAATTCCTTTAAGAGATACTTTATAGCTTTGTAGATCTTCAGGATTATCTGCTGTTACAGAAATTTCAGAAGTACGGTAAGTTTTACCATCTTCACTCTTATATAATTTATTATCAGCTTTTTTAACAATTACATAACCTGCTAAACTCTTAACATCTGCAGAAGCAACTAAATCTTTAACATAAGTGTTATATAAGTTAACACTATTGCTTCCTACTTCAATTTGTTCATCATGGTTAACTACAGCAACTAATTCTGTAGTTGACTTAACAATATTTAATTCTTCTTCATTTAATTGACGTAAGTATGCCCAAATAGCAGTTTGTGTAATCCAAGTTTCTACATATGGATTTGCATCTGGAGTAACAGTTTTACCACTTGCTAAAGTATTAGATAAGATATATAAAAGACCATAATCAGTTATTTCAGTTTGTCTCTTATAAACTTCTCCTCCACCAACTTGTTTAGAATGTTCTATACAGAATACTTGAATTGTCTTATTAGTATCTGCATAATACATAGGAACATTGTAATCATCATCATTATTATAATGTCCTTTACTATAAATTTTATCTCCTGAAATTACCATTGTAAATTCTCCAGCATCAGGATCTAATGGTGCTGCAAAACTTATGTTATTAAATCCAACAGTTACTAATGCAGCAATTGCAAATATAGCAACTGCAAAAGATAAAATAACTGAAGCATTTAATGAGCTTTTTCTTTGTTTTTTTTCATTTTCTTCATTCATATAAATTTTCTCCATTTAATTCACCTTACCTTATAAATCAATTATATCATAATTTTATTAAAATCAAATACTTTTTAATCAAATTTGTAAATATTGTCTAACTCAAATTCAGGTTCCTTTTTACCAACATATATTTCAAAAAGAACATCACCTTTTTTAACTTCATCGCCAACTAATTTCTTTAATTTTACACCTACACCATAATCTATCTTATCAGTCATCTCTTCTTTACCAGCACCCAGTCTAAGTGATAACTTGCCTAACTCTAAAGCATTGATTTTCTTTACTATTCCATCCTTTTCAGATTTAACTTTTACTATCTTATCACTTATTTTTAACTTACTAATATCCCCTTTTTGACGTTCAATTAGTTTTAAAAATTTCATATAAGCAGAACCATTATTAATAGTATTAAGTACCATCTCTTTAGCTTGGTTTTTAGATATTTGTAATCCCATACTAACCATATCAGTTGACAATTCTATACACAAATCTGTCAAATTAGTATCAGTTTCTTTTCCTCTAAGAACATCAATTGCTTCTTTTATTTCTAGAGCATTACCAACACATCTACCTAAAGGAACATTCATATCACTAATAGTTGTACGAACTTCTCTACCATAGAATTCACCAATCTTAATCATTAAATTACTAAGTTTTTTAGCATCTTCTCTATTAGTAAGTAAAGCCCCATTACCAACTTTAATATCTATTAATATCTTATCAGCACCAGCAGCAATCTTCTTACTCATAATAGATGAAGCAACTAAAGGTATTGATGATACTGTTGCAGTAACATCTCTTAAAGCATAAATAACTTTATCCATTGGAACTAAATTACCAGTTTGTCCAGTAAGAACTATTCCAATATCATGTACTTGTTTAACAATTTCCTTTTCACTTAAATCTATTCTATATCCAGGAATACTTTCTAACTTATCAATAGTACCACCAGTATATCCAAGACCCCTACCACTCATTTTAATTACAGGGATTCCTAAAGATGCAACTATAGGAGCAATAATCAATGTAGTCTTATCTCCAATTCCGCCAGTAGAATGTTTATCTACTTTAATACCTTTAATATCACTAAAATCTAATCTATCTCCACTATCAATAAAAATCTTAGTTAAAGCAAATATCTCTTCATCAGTCATTCCATTTATACATATAGCCATTAATAATGCACTCATCTGATAATCAGGAACATCTCCATCTAAATAGCCATTAAAT
>CALYOH010000053.1 GCA_945228905.1 uncultured Caryophanales bacterium | reverse complement strand
ACGAAATTACCATCAGCAGCAGAAGTAACATCTCCACTTAAAGTAACTGTTACATTACCAGTACCAGTAGTAGTACAAGTGGTGCTAAATGTCTTTGTAGCATCATTAGCATCAGAAGTAGCATCTCCTTCATTAATACTACATCCAGTAACAGGACCACTAGCAGAAACATGAATATTCCAAGCAGCACCATATACAGTAACAGATGCAGTAAATGAATCTCCTACATAAACGCTAGAAGTACTAACATTTAAAGTTGCAGATCCAGCAGCATTAACATTATAATTAAATGCTAAAAAAGTAATTAAAATAATTAAAATAATCTTTACTTTCTTCATATTATCCTCCTAACGTTTTAATTTAACAGTTCCAAGTAAATGCTGTCTCATCTTTAATAAATCCGCCGAATTAACATAAGAATCAAAATTAAGATTAGCAGCATGAAATATATTACCTGATAAGGTAGATGAACCAATTAAATGTTGTCTTATTTTTAATAAATCAGCCGAATTAACATATCCATCTTTATTAACATCACCTAAAACTATAACACTATATGTAGCAGCATCATATTTATCATTTAATATGATATGTAATTTATCTCCAGTCTTAAATTTAGTATTATTTGTAGGTTTATTATTACTATCATATATCTTAAATGTTTTTTTATTAGCATATATATTAAATAAATTATCTATATTTGAAGTAGTATCAGTATCATATAATATTAAGTTATTATTAACTACTCTTAATGAAGAACTTAAACTATTAATACCATAAATCTTAACTTTATTAGAATCTTCATAAGTCTTAGAACCACTAGTTATTTTATAATAAACTGTATATTCTCCAATTTCTTTAATAGCAGGAGAAGTATTTAAATTATACAGCTTAGTATCAATAGAATACTTAATAGTAACACCACTATCTACATCCAAATCAATAGTATGGCCTTTTCCATCATATACTCCTTCATAATCAAATCCTGCATATATAGCACCAGCTTTTCTAATAATAAAACTAAATTCTATAGGTGAAGTAGTATTATCACTCCAACAATAATTAGTATTTTTTAAACTAACAGAAACAAACTGTCTACCCGGATCTTTTCTAGTATTATTGGAAACAGTCATATAAGTAGAATTATAACCACTCATTTCAAATGTTTGATTAGATCCATTATAATAATATGTTTTCTTAACTGCAGTTGGCTTTGTAACTGCTTTAGGTTTAATTGTAGTAGTTGTAGTAAATGTTTTACTAGTAGAACCACCAGTAAAAAAATATTTACTAGAACCAGTAGATGTTAATGCAACAGTAACACTTGCAATAACAGTACCAGCATTCGCACTATTAGTTTTAAAACTTGTAATATTATAATCACTACTACTCATATTACTAATAGAAACTAGACTAGTACTCCAAGTAGTACTACCAGAATAAACTAAATCACTAAATGTAAATTTAGGAGTAATAGTAGCTTTAGTAACATTAACAGTAACATTAATATTCTCAACAACAGCATACATAGTAGTATCAGTTGGAACATATTTAGCTTTATAAGTCTTAGCACCAATAGAGTCCATAACAGTATTTGGACTCATCCATTCAAAATTAGCTGGAAGAGTAACAGTAGATAATTTACTTCCTACACTACCCTTTAATCCAGTTGGTACTGTATAAGAAGGAGTTTTACCATTAACTGTAACACTAATATTATGACTACATTCAATACCAATAGTATTAGTAAATTTAATAGTAAAATACTTATGTCCTACTCTTAAACTAGTTAAACCATTAATATAAGAAATAGTATAATTACTAACATTCTCATTTCTAGGACTAGTATCTTGATAATTAGCAACTATTTTTAAATCACTCTTATTAACAGTTTCACCAGCAGTATAAGTTTTCTTATTTAAAGTAACTGTATAACCAGATGGATCTAATAATCTATATTTTAAACTATTATTTTTACAATAAGTATGAGGAGTACTATTGTTATAAACCCAAATAGAAGTACTAGCATTAAACATATCAGTTGCCATAGTAGTAACACTCTTAGGAAGATTAACAGAAGTAATATTAGAACCGTAGAATGCTTGAGAACTAATAGTTTTAACTGTACTTGGTATAGTAATAGAACTAATAGCAGTATTCATAAATGCCTTTTCTCCAATAGCAGTTAAACTAGAAGGTAACTTAATAGAAGTTAATTTAGAACAACTAAAGAATGTTTCCATTGAAATAGCAGTAATACTATTACTTAAAGTTATATTATTAATATTACTACATCCATAGAAAGCACCAGCACCAATATAAGTAATAGTACCATTAAATGAAGTCATAGTAGATACATTCTTAAAAACATAATTACCTAACTTAATACCAGTAGAACGAATAACAGCTTTAGTTATCTTTGTATTATTAAAAGCATTATTACCAAACTCAGTAAAATTAGCAGGAGAATCTAAATAATCTACTCTACTATCTTTAAATAAAGCATCTCCAACCTTAACTGGAGTATATCCAGCAATTGTCTCTGGTAAATATAATTTAGTAATACCAGACTCATTAGTAAGTTGCGTACTAGTTAAACTAACTGTCTTTTTAGTAGAATCAATAACTGAATAACCATAACCATATTTAGTAATAAAACTACTTGTATTAGTAACATTAGTAGTATAAGTTTTACCATAAGCTTTAAATGTAACACTCTGAGTTCCAGTAGAATAAGGCTTATATCCAGTAATAGTTACACCATCAATACTATTTAATGTTTGAGTAACACTATTACCACTCTTTAAATTAATTTTAACTGTACTACCCATAAGATTAGTAATACTTCCATAATTATAAGTAGTTAATTTAGGAGTAACAACAATACTATTAACATTAGTACTATCAATATCAGTATCATCTTCTTCTTTAAAGATAACTCTTTGTTTACAAGCACCATTACAGTAAGTTAATCCCTTAAAATTAATAACTCCCCATCCATAAGATGTATCATAACCAGTAGTACCTAAATCAGTAGAAGCAACTTTTAATGATTTAACAGTCTCTTCAAAAGAATAATCTTTATAATAACTCTTAAAAATCGCTACTGCACAAGCAACATGAGGAGTTGCCATAGAAGTACCTGATTTTAATCCATTAATACTTTCAATATATAATCCTGGAGCACTAAACATAACTGAAGAATTATAGTTTGAGAAAGACGCTCTATTATTATTCTTATCTATAGCACCAACTCCAATAGTAGAAGATAATGCAGCAGGATAATTAAGAGTAGTATTACCATCATTACCAGCAGCAGCAACTGAAATAATATTTTGATTCTTAGCAGATACAATTGCTTGTTCAAGAGATGAAGAATTATTTTCAGAACCAAAACTCATATTAATTACATTAGCAGCATTATTATTAATAATATAATTAATTCCTTGTACTATTTTACTAGTATACATACTTCTATCATTAGATACTTTAATAACTAATATACCAACATTAGAAGGAGTACCTTCTGCTATAGTACCAGCAATATGTGTGCCATGTCCTTCATCATCATACATAGTATTAGTATCGTAATAATTTACATATTTTATTTTTTTATTTGGATAATTAGAAGTAAATAAACTCTTATTACATCCAGTATCTATAATTGCAACAGTGACATCTTGTTTACCATTATATCCCTGTACTGCAGTAATTGCATTATTTAAACCAGTACTAGTAATACCCCATGAATTATAATCAAAAGCCTCATATTTAACATTTTCTTCTACACTATAAATAGCATCAGACTTATTTAATTCATCTAATGCTTTATCTTTATCTTCTTCATTTTTATATACTAAATAATATTGATTATTAGGAGCTTCTATTACTTTATCAGCATTAAAACTATTATCAATACCATTCTCACTAATAACAATCAAAGTATTATCAAGTTCATTATCATCTAATGAATTCATTTCATCATTATAATTCTTAATAAACTCATCAGATAACTCTCTAATGTTAATTAAACTCTCTAATTTACTAACTTCTTCTTTTTCAGTAGAATTATACCTAAAAATAAAGATACCAATAGTACCAACAATTAATAATATAAAAATATAACTAATTACTTTCTTCATATTAAGTACCTCTATTCTTACCTTAATATTATTTTATCATATAAAATTATATAATTAAATAAAAAAGTAATAAGTATGATTATTTTACAAAAATTTACAAAAAAAGATATATAGAATTATCTATATATCACATATTTAATATAAATGATTCAATTAAATTAATAGGATCATTATCACTTGTTTTTAATTTAAAATCTATATCAGCTAAATTATTCATTAATTCCAATAAATCACTTTCACTATAAAATCTAGTAAGTTCTCTAGTCTTTTTAATTCTATACTCACTTTTCTCATTAAGAATAGCTGCTATATCTTTATCAGATCTATTATTTTCTAATAATTTAACTTGATATATTATTCTAATTTGACTAGCAAGTAAACCTATTAACATAAAAGGTTCAAAATTATATTTAAGTAATTCTCTAAACTCTTCTAAAGCTTTTTTCTTATCTTTAACTGCTAAACTTCTACTAAAAGCAAAAGTTAAGTCTTTAGGATCATCTAATTTTTGTACTACTAATAAATTAACATCATCATTAGTAATACTCTTATCATTACCCTTATAATTAATTAACTTATCACATTCATTACTAATCTTAGTAATATCTCCTAAACATAATTCATCAATAAGATTAATTGTAGACTGATTAAGAGTATAATCCTTTAATTTATTTCTAATAAACGCCTTAGAATTAACTTCAATTAACTCATATTTACAATGTTTTTTAAGTTCTTTAATAACTTTAGAATTACCAGTAAAATGATGGCCTTCTATTATAAGTAAATTATCTTCTATTGGATCAGATAAATACTTAAATAAATGATCGAAATCATTCTTATAATCATCATATTTTAAAGATTCAATATTCTTTATAATAATTACCTTTTTAGGAGTAAGAAAACTATAAGTATCTAAATCTTCTAAAGCATTCTCTAATAATACTTCATCTAAATCATAAGTACTAATAGAAGCATCATTAAATTTAAGATCTTTAATAATACTTTCAGTTTTCTTATCCAAAACAGATGTATCTATACTTTCTAATAGATAATTATTCATGTTCTTTTATAACCTTTTCTATATGTTCAATAATATCATCTATTTTATCAGTAGTTTTACCTCCACCTTGAGCAAATGTAGGACTTCCTCCTCCGTTACCTTCAGATGAGATAGATGCATCTTTAACAATTAATCCAGCATTAATAAATGAATTACTTTTAGCAATAAAATTAACATTATTATCTTTAATATTAATAAAGAATACAAATCCATTTTTCATATCATTAATAATTGAGTCTGCAATGCTTTTTAATAAATTAACGTCTTTATTATTTAACTTCATAATAAGTACTTCTACTCCATTAATTTCTTTAATATGTTCACGATAAATATCTAGATTTTGTAATGTCTCTTTCTCTTTAATATCATAGTATTTCTTCTCTAATTCTTTTACTTCATGATGTACATATTGAAGTTCATTTCTATTATAAATAACATCTTTATAAGACTCAGGTTTATCATTATTAATATCTACATCAAATTCAAGTTTTAAACCAGATTGTTTAGCTTCTTCAAGTATTTCTTTAGCCTTCATAAGTAATCTTACTTTCTCATCACTATAAGGTTTAATTACTTCAAGTAAAGTATCTTCAATTGCATTACCAGTAACAGCTTCAATTCTATATATATTACTTCCTTTAGATTCACATGAAGTTATAGCAAGTCTCTTAATTTCAGATGTATTAGAAGCATGAGTACCACCACATAATTCAATAGATTTACCAATCTTAACAACTCTAACTACATCACCATATTTTTCACTAAATAATGCCATAGCACCTAACTTTTTAGCCTTATCTATAGGCATAATTTCAGTAGAAACAATAATATTTTGACTAATCATATCATTAGCAAAAGCTTCAACTTCAAGTAATTTCTCATCAGTCATTTTACCAGCATAAGTAAAGTCAAATCTAAGTCTTTCATGATCTACATAACTACCTGCTTGTTTAATAGTATTAGATACTACTTGTTGTAAAGAATATTGTAAGATATGTACACTTGAATGGTTAGCTTCAGTTTCTTTTCTTTGTTCTTTATCTAAAACAAGTTCTACTTCATCTCCATCAGTAATATATCCATCTAATAATCTAACTTTATGAATATGTTGACCATTTGGAGCTTTAAACACATCTACAACTCTAGCTTTAAAATTATCTCCAATAATCATACCAGTATCACTAACTTGACCACCGCTTTCTGCATAGAAACAAGTTCTTTCAATTGCTATATAAGTATCATGATCAATAGACTCAACCATTTCATCTTTAGAGAAAATACCAATAATTTTACTCTTTAAACGATATAATCCATATACAAATTCACTTTTCTTTTTAAAATCTAATAATACTTTCTTTTGACTAGCCATACTTTGTACATTTTTAACATTCTTTTTAGCAAGTTCCTTTTGAGCATTCATATATTTATCAAATTCTTCTCTAGAAACTTTAAATCCATGTTCAGTTAAAAACTCCTCAGTAAGTTCAAATGGGAATCCATAAGTATCATATAACTTAAAAGCATCTGCTCCACTAATATAACCATCATTAGAATTACTAATTAGTTCTTTTAATCTTCTTTCTCCAGCTTCCAATGTTTTTAAGAATAATTTCTCTTCTTCTAATACTAATGCTTCTACATCACTTCTAGTACTAGTTAAATAAGGATATGCATCCTTCATAACATCTACGACATCAGAAACAATCTTATACATAAAAGGACATTCTATACCAATATTTTTACCAAAACGTACACTACGTCTTAATAAACGTCTTAATACATATCCTCTACCTACATTATCAAAATTAGCTCCATCTGCTAAAGCAAATGTAATAGCACGAATATGATCAGCAATTATTTTAAATTCTTTTTGTCCTACATAATCAAATTCACTTAATTCTTCTATATGTTTAATAATAGGTTTAAATAAATCAGTCTCAAAATTAGAATCTACATTTTGGAATATACAACACCATCTCTCAAGTCCTGCTCCTGTATCTATATTCTTAGAAGGTAACTCTTTATAATCTTTACGATCAACTCCTTCTTTAGAATTAAATTGACTAAATACATTATTCCAAATTTCTACATATCTTTCTTGATCTTCATCCTTTTTAAATAATTCTAAAGCATCTCCATTAGGATCATATTTTTCTCCTCTATCAAAGAATATTTCAGAATCAGGTCCACAAGGTCCTTCTCCAATCTCCCAGAAGTTGCCATCTAAAGGTACTATATGATCTTTATCAAGACCAACTTCTAACCATCTCTTTTTAGCATCTTCATCATCACTATATACAGTTACATATATTAATTCTTTAGGTATATTAAAATATTCTGGACTAGTTAATAATTCAAAAGCAAATCCAATAGCTTCATTTTTAAAATAATCTCCTACACTAAAATTACCCATCATTTCAAAGAAAGTTTGATGTCTTTTAGTTAATCCAACATTTTCAATATCATTAGTTCTAATACATTTTTGTATATTAACAATTCTTCTGCTTTCAGGTATTTCACTACCATCAAAGTATTTTTTTAGTGGAGTAACACCAGCATTTACCCATAATAAACTATCATCATTAATTGGTACCAATGGAGCACTCTCAAATATCTTATGTCCTTTATTAGTAAAGAACTTAAACCATATATTTCTTATATCATTATGACTTTTATATTCCATATTAATTCTCCTTTATCTTGTTAATCATAAAATCTGCAACTTCTTCTATAGACATATTAGTAGAATCTACATATATTTGCTCATCAGTACGCATAAGAGAACCAACTTCTTTATGCATATCATTGTAATCTCTAGCTTCTATTGATTTCTTAATTTCTTCAAAACTCATATCAATACAAGCTTCTTTATTTTGTTCAAATCTACGTCTTGCTCTTTCTTCTACAGTTGCATCTAAATAAAACTTAAAATTTGCATCTGGAAATACTACAGTAGTAATATCTCTACCTTCCATAATAACATCTAATCCTTCAGCAAGTTTTCTTTGTTGTTTTACCATCTCTTCACGTACCGCGACTATAGAAGAAACAGGACTAACTATTGAAGATACATC
>CALYOH010000052.1 GCA_945228905.1 uncultured Caryophanales bacterium | reverse complement strand
AGATGTAGAGAGGTCTCGTGGGCTCGGAGATGTGTATAAGAGACAGATTTAAAATCATCCATATCTAAGAATAAATCTTTATTATCATTAGCTCTTCCTATTGGATCACAATTAACTATTCTCCAATTAGTTAAATTATGTTTTAAAAGTAATTGATATAAATCTTCTAATTCATGAATATTATTTTTAGTAACTACTGTTGTTACATGGACAATTTGAACTGTTTTTGATGCTAACATTCTATCTAAGGCATGTAATACTTTTTCATAACAGTTAGGAACTTTTCTAAAATTTTCATGAGTTTCCTTTAATCCATCTATACTAATTGAAATTGATTTCATACCTGCTTTTTCTAATTTATCTGCTACCTTATCAGTAATTAACATTCCATTAGTAGTCATTCCCCAATAGAATCCTAAATCAGTTGCATATTCTAAAATATCATACATATCTTTACGCATTAATGGTTCTCCACCAGTAACATCTAAGAATACTGTGCTAGGATCATAACATTCTGCAACTTCTTTTAATGTCTTTTTTAATAGATCTGCACTAATTTCTTCTCCTTGTTCTTTATTATCACAACGGCTACCACAATGTTCACATCTTGCATTACATCTAGAAGTTAATTCTAAAAATAAATGTCTTAATTGTGGATGTTGATATAAATCTTCTCTTTGCTGATGTAATATCTCTAACTCATATTCTTTTTGTATTCTTTCTAAGTTTGATAGTTTCTTAGTCATTTTGATACACCTCTTATTAAATATAACATATTTATAAAAAATATACTATTTTTCATCTATTAATATGGTAAAATTGTTTTAGAGTTGGAGGTCACATTATGGCTATCGATATGTATAAAGGTAAATTTGTTACTGCACAAGATGCTAGTAAACTAATTGATACAAATAATATTAATAAACAATGTATGAATTTCAATGATGCTGCTGAAAAATTAAATGCTATTGCTGATAAAATTCAAGTGTTAAGAAATATTTGTAATAAAGATGCAATATCAGTAGATGGTGTTGGTATGGAAGATACTATTGATTTATATGAAAAGCATGTAAGAGAGTTATCAGAGTATTTAAAAAATCTATCAAGTAATATAGTTAATGATTCACAAAAAATTATTAATAGAAAGCAAATTATATTTAATGAAGAAGCAAAAGAAGAAAATAAGAATATAACTATTAAATCTGAATTAGAAGAATATAAAACTGTAGGTGATGATTCTAATTTAGAGAAAGCTCTTGATAATTTAGTAAATAATAGCACTTCTAATGGAGGTGATATTAATGGCTAATAAAGCTACTGTTAATGGCTTCGTTTTAGTATATGATAGAGAACGTGTTAAAGATAGTGTTAATTTATTAAATGAAATTAGAAATGATTTCTATTTAGTTGATGATATGTTATATAACTCAGTAATGAGTATTGTTAATACTAAGGGATTTGATTTAATTGAAAATGGTAATTTTGATATAGATATGAGAATGCCTGAAAAATTAGTTGAGCAATGTAGAGATACAAATGATACTATAATGAGAAACATATCTGATATGTCTCAGATGGTTGAAGGTATGGATACAGCTGATAATATTGGTACTTCTAATAATGAGATTACTACACAGTTAAGAAGGGTGCCTGTTGTATATGGTCCCGCACCAGCTCCTAAGACTGAACTTCAGCCTATTGTTTCTGTTACAGAACCTATGCTTGTTTATGGTCCTGCGCCAGCACCTAAAATTGGGGTGTCTACTGCACCTATGCTTGTTTATGGTCCCGCACCAGCTCCTGTTGTTACATCAACTGGGGTGTTTACTTCACCTATGCTTGTATATGGTCCTGCTCCTGTTCCTGGAACTGATCCTACAGCATCTACATATGATACTCCTAGTGTTCCGGTTCCAAATCCAGAACCAACACCATCATATAATTTTGATTACTCATCACCAGAATATGAATCTATACCTAATACTGCGGTAGGATCTAAATCATTAAGTGATTTCATTGCTCCTGTAGGATTATCTACTGTAGCTGGATTAGCAGCAGCTACAGGAATTGGTATTAAGAGAAGTAAAGATAAAAATAAAGAAGAAGAAAATGAAGAAGAAAAAAAATAGGTATTAACCTATTTTTTTGCTATACAATATGGATATTCTACTTTTTCTATTTCTACATTTATAAATTCATTTATTGGATATTCTCCTTTAAATTTAACATGTAAGAAGTTTCCTGTGTGACCAATAGAATAACCATCTTTATGTTCTTCTACTAATACTTCTACTTCTTTATTTATAAATTTATCCATATATTTTATTTCTAATTCTTTTGATACTTTTATTAATTCTTTAGCTCTATCTTTCTTTTCTTTATTATCTATTTTATTATCCATAAATGATGCTTTAGTACCTTTTCTTTCACTAAATGGAAATACATGTAATTTAGAGAATTCTATCTCTTTACAAGTTTCTATAGTTTTATTAAATAATTCTTTTGTTTCTCCTGGGAAACCAACTATTACATCTGTACTTATAGATATATTTGGTCTAATAGATCTAATTTCTTTTATTTTATTCTTGAAATAATCTAGATTATATTTTCTATTCATTGATTTTAATATTTCATCTGAGCCTGCTTGAATTGGTATATGTAAGTGATTTACTATTACTTTTGATTCTTTTAAAATATTTAATACTTCATCATTTAACTCAGTACATTCTATTGAAGATATTCTTAATCTTTCTAATCCATTTATTTTTACTAATTTATTTAATAAATCAGCAAAGCTTGTGTCTAAGTCTACTCCATAACTTCCTGTATGAATACCTGTTAATACTACTTCTTTATAATCATTATTTACTAGATCTGTTATTTCTTTTAGAACTTTATCTTCACTTTTACTTCTACATTTTCCTCTAGCAAAAGGTATTATACAATAACTACAAAAGTTATCACATCCATCTTGTATTTTTACAAATGCTCTTGTTCTACCTGGAAATTCATTAATATACATGTCTTCAAATTCATCTAATCTTTTATCATATAAATCTATTATTTGTTTTTTATTTTCTAAGTATTCTTCTATTAATTCTACTATTTTAGATTTATCTTTATTAGCAAGTACTATATCTAAACCATCTTCATGATAATCTTTGTTAGTTGCGATAAAACATCCCATAGCAACTACACAAGCATTTGGATTTCTATTAATTGCTTGTCTTATCATCTTTCTTGATTTAGAATCACTATTATTAGTTACTGTACAAGTATTTATTATATATATATCACATAAATCATCAAATTCTTTTATTTCATATCCAGCTTTTTGTAATTCATTAATTACATATTCACTTTCATATGTATTTACTTTACAACCTAAAGTACATATTCCTACACTCTTCATTATAATCACTCACTTCAAATACGTTCATATTATATCATATTATAAGATATTAATCTATAAAAAAACTCGATTACTCGAGTTAGTTTAATTTACTTTGTAATTCTTTCAGTGACATTAAGAATTCATTTGTCTTCTTAACTTCTTCATCTAGTTTTTCATAGTTAGCAGTATTTTCAAGTTCTAGTATTTCATCGTTAGTTTCTTCTTTGTTTTCTATACCATAAATTGGAGAAATAATTGGACTTGATTGAAATTTAGTTTCTTCTTCAATCTTAACTCCTGATGCTTCTTCAAATTCTTTAGTATCACTTAATTCTGTTTTTGGTACTACTTTATCTATTTTGAATGAATCTACAATATTTTCAACTTTCTTATTCATTTTTTCTTCTAAATCAGCTAAAGATATTGGTTCATTACCTTCATCTTGATATTGAGTTATTTCATTTTGTGCATACATATCTTTTGCACGTGAAACTAATTCTTGTAATGAAATAATAGCATTTTCTTCTTGCTCTGTCTCATAATTAGTTAAAGCAATATTTTCAATATTTTCTTGTTCTTGTTCTTTCTTTAATTGTTCTGTAATCTTTTGTATTTCTAGTCTTGCAGTAGCTTGATCTGGTTCAATTGAAGTATATTGTAATTCTTCTGTTTCTTCTTTTACTTCTATATCATCAAATACTAATGGTTCTTGTTTTACTTCTTCTATTGGTGCTATTTCTTCACTTACAATTTTTAATTGTTGTGTATTTTCTAACATTTCTAATACACTTGAAGACTCTTCTATTGGTTGTAATACAGGAACATCATAATTTACTTCTTCTACTCTTTCCTCTTGTTCTATTTCTTGTATTTCATCTACTAATTTATTTAATTCTTTAGTATTATGTCTCTTTCTTAATTTGTCATTATTTACTTCTACTACATATACTATCATACATGCGAGGATTGCTAAGCTAGCTACAATGTAAACAATTATACTTTGACTAGATGTTAAAAATTCAATTAAATCGTTCATTTATGTCACCTCTACTATATTAATTTTATCATAAAAAAATGATATCATGTTTAATAATGTTATCTATTTTTCTCTCTTTTACAATTCTTTACTCTATAATTTTAGTCAGTTACCTTTACTAATAAAATCATAACATAGATTTATCAATTATAACAATACTTTTAACAAAAAAAAGAGAAGATAAACAATCTTTTCTTAATTGTATATTATTAATTCATGTTGACATCTAGTACATGCTACATAAAGTAAATTTCTTTCATTCTTTTTATAAGTATTATTTCTATCATTATAAATAATTACACTATCAAATTCTAATCCTTTAGATACATATGCTGGAATAATAATTAGTTTCTTATTAAAGAACTTACTATTAGCGTCTACTAAAGATATATTTATATCATCTTTAATTAAATTATATATTTCTTCTGCTTCTCTATCATCTTTAGTAATTAATGCAGTAGACTTATATTCTTTTTGTAGATAGTTAATATCTTCTACTAATCTTTCTCTTAAATCTGTTACTCCTTTTCTTACTATTACTGGTTTATTATTATCTTTTCTAATAGCATTAGAGTGTTTTAAATTTAATATTTTATTTGTATAACTTATTATTTCAGGAGATGATCTATATGTCTTTAATAATTCTATATATTTTGTATCTCCATTAAATAAGTCTTTTAATTCTTCTAAAGAATCATAATGATAATATGGATTTATATTTTGATTAATATCTCCTAAGATTGTAAAATCTGCTTTTTTAAATATTTTATTTATAATTATATATTGTAATTTATTATAATCTTGTGCTTCATCTATTACTACTTGTTTAATAGTTCCTTCATATAAGAATCCTTCTAATGATCCTTTAATATAAGCAAATATTAAGGCATCTTCATAATTAATAGATTTCTTATTAATATATGATCTTGCTTCTTTTTCTGTCATTTTATATTTACAGAAATCACTAGTAAAGAATTCTACAAATATTTCTTTATATTCTTTTTTAAAATTAGAATTCTTTTGCATTAAACTTAAGAATTTTTTTGCTTTTTTAGAACTACCTTTATAATAATTAGAACTTAGTTTATCTGCCATTTCATCTAATCTTTCAAATAATGGTAGATTACTATATCTATCATGTAACATTTCATTTAAATCATCTTTTAATATTAGATTATTTTCTTCTTTAAAATTGCTTATGAATTTACAATTATCTATATAGTTTTCTATAAATTCATCTATATCTGTAATTATTTGATTACTTTGTTTATATTCTACTAATTCTGGATATGTTTCTTTATATGAATAATATCTTGATACAAAATCAGTAAAGCTTTCTATGCTTTCAAATTCAGTTACAAAACTCATTAAATAGTCTGCAAATGTTGTTTCTAAGGTATTATCTTCTCCTAAAGATGGTAATACATCTGATATGTACTCAGCAAATATATTATTTGGTGAAAAGATAAGTACATTATTACTAGTTAGATTCTTTAATCTATAAAGTAAGAATGCTATTCTATGTAGAGCTACAGTAGTTTTACCTGAACCTGCTATACCTTGTACTATTAAATTATTATCTTCTATATTTCTTATTACTTTATTTTGTTCTTGTTGGATTGTATTTACTACATTTCTCATTCTTTCTGATGATTCTTCTGCTAATACTTCTTGTAGTACTTCATCATTTATATTTAAATCGTTATCAAATACTCCTACTAGTTTATTGTTTTCTATTTTATATTGTCTTTTTCTTTTTAATTCTCCAGTAAATGTACCACCGGGTGCTGTATAACTACATGGTCCTATTTCATAATCATAAAATAAGCTACATATTGGACTTCTCCAATCATAAAGTATATTATTTTCATTCTTATCTTTTAAATAAGTTAATGACATATAAATATTATTAATTTCACCATCATCTGCTTTAAAGACTATACTTGCGAAATATGGTTTCTTTCTAATCTTACATAATTTATCAAAATATCTTTTCTTTTGAAATACTTTTTCTGCTTCCATTTGAGTAGCAGCCATTACTTGAATAGATTCTCCTTCATCGAAACTAGAAGCATTCTCCCACATCATTTTTTTAAATTCTACTAGTTTATCTTGATCATCTTTTACTTCGAAACCTAAATCATCTAATGTATTTCCTAAAAGTTTATTTACTTTCTTTAGAATTTGTTCTTCTTTTTTATATTCTGTTACACTAATTGCCATCTTATCACCATCTTTACGTACATTATAAATATATCATATATTAAATAATTTATAAGTAAAAATAGATAAATTTAACGTAAAATAAAAAGGATAGTTTAAACTATCCTATTATTAAACTAACTATATCTAATCCTAAAAGTACTAATAAAGCGACCCATGAACTTTTAGAACATCTAAATCTTTTAATATTTCTAAATTCATAGTCTTCTTTCTTATAGTCTTTTACTTCTTTTTTTTTGAAAAAGACACTTTTTTTCTTTTCTAAATCTTCATCAGATATTAATACAAATTCATCTGGTTCTCCTGATTCACTATAATGTAAATTCTTAATTCTACTGATATAAGCAAACATTGCCATATCCATAGATGCTCCCATTATATTAAATACTGATAACCATGTTAATACAGGTAATTTAAATATAATACCAATTATATATGTTATTACTCCTATTACCATAAATGGCATTTGTAGAGATATTAAGATATTTTTTTTAGTTATTTCTTGATATCCCATACAGTAGAATATTCCTCTTTCTAAAGCTATACCATATGATATATTTTTTAACTTAGTACCTCCTAAGAAGTATCCTATACCATGAAGTAATTCATGTAATGCGAAATACAATAATATAAGTGTTAATATAAATGGTTTTACAAATAACCCTACATAACCTATTAAATGTATAGTTAATGCGGCAGCGACTGCAAATACTACCATACTAAATATATTTGCAGACACCATATTCATTTTAAATATATAGGCTTTTTTATTAGAGATTTTCATTAATTATTCCTACAAATTCATCTTGTAGTTCTTTTAATCTTGCTTCTGATGATGCTTCAAATCTTGCTGTTAAGTTTGGACCTGTATTACTTGCTCTTACAAGTGCCCATCCATCTGGGAATAATACTTTTACTCCATCTATTGTAAGATATGAATATCCTTTAGATTTAGCATATTCCTCTACTTTATCTACTACTCCAAATTTCTTATCATCACTTGATTTAAATTTTAATTCTTCTGTAGAGAAATATTCATTTAAATCATTTAGTAATTGATGAATATTTTTATCAGTAAATGATAATATTTCTAATAATCTTAATCCAGCATATAGTCCACTATCAAATCCTGGCCATCTATCTCTAAAGAATACATGTCCTGATAATTCTCCTCCAAATGGAAGATCCATATCTCTAACAGCTGCTTTAATATAACTATTTCCTGTTCTATATGTAATTACTTTACCACCAGCTGCTTCTATAGCGTCTGTTAATGTCTTAGAACACTTAACGTCACATAAGAATTCTTTATTTTGTACTTTATTAATAATATCTCTTATTATAATTATCATATAGATATCTATTGGAATATACATTCCTGTTGGAGAAATTATTCCTATTCTATCTCCATCACCATCAAAGGCTATACCTACATCTGCATTTTCTTCTAATACTTTATCTTTTAATTGTTTTAGATTATCTTCTACAAATGGATCTGGATGGTGATTTGGGAAATGGCCATCACTTTCTTCATTTATAAATACTAAGTCAATTGGGAATAATTCATAAATCTTTCTTGCAATAATTCCTGCAGTACCATTTCCTGGATCTATTACTGCTTTTACTTTTCTTTCTCCAAAATGAAGATTTGTTTTAAATAATTCTATATAATCATTTGTAATATCATATTTATATAGTTTACCTTTACCCTGTCTCTTATACACATCTCCGAGCCCACGAGACCTC
>CALYOH010000051.1 GCA_945228905.1 uncultured Caryophanales bacterium | reverse complement strand
TATTTGCTATTATATGTTGTATTTCAAGGTGGCAGATTTACTGTTACTCTTGATAAAGACCTGTCAAATAGAAAGAGTATATTCTTATCTGAAGATGGTAAATTTAATGGTAAGACCAGAGAATTACATGCTGATACGGTAGAGAATATGGATAATATTTCTATAAAGTGGTTGCCTGAAAATTTAGATACAGAAGCTACTGGTGCTCATAATGGTGAGAATTATATAGCTTATACATTCTATATTATTAATGCTGGTAAGGAAACGATTAATTACTGGTATGAGATAGATATAGATGATACTATTAAAAATGTAGATGAAGCTATAAGAATTATGGTCATTAGAAATGGTGAAACTGTCGTATATGCTAAGAAAAGTGCAGTCGATGGTAAAGCTGAAGATGGTACTAAGAAGTTTGTATCTAAGTCAATCGCTGTGTTAGAACAAAGAAAGAAACTTAAAGCTAACGCTAAAGATAGGTTTACTGTTGTTGTCTGGATTGAGGGCGATGATCCTGAATGCACGAATGCTCTTTTAGGCGGAGAAATCAAGATGCATATGGACATCACTGAAGAGCATATTAAATAAAAGAAGGAGAGAATATTATGAGAAAAAGTGAAAGTAAGAAAAATCGTAGAAGAAAAGGTATTCTTTTAGCAATTATCATGATTTTATTTACTGGTGTTGTTTTAACTGCTAGTACATATGCATGGTTTACTGCTAATAGAAGTGTTACTGTTGAATCAATCGATGTTAACGTACAAGCTACTGAAGGTTTACAAATTTCAACAGATGCAACTGATTGGAAGGCAGTTATTACTAATGATGATATAACTGGAGCTGCTTGGTCTGGAGTACTTAACCAATTACCTAAAGGTGTAGGAGTATTTGCTAGCCCAGTATCAACTGCTGGAAATATTGATTCAAGTGGACTAATGGAAATGTATAGAGGTACTGTTGCTACTCCAGAAGGAGAGTCAACAAATAAACTTACAGCTGTTAAATCAACTGAAACAAACGGTACTACCGGAGATTTCGTTGCATTTGATTTATTCTTTAGATCAACTAAAGCTCAACCAATATATTTAACAAGTGCAAGTACTGTTACATTAAAAGATGGAACATCTATTTCTGGACTTGAAAATGCTGCACGTGTAGCATTCATTAATGAAGGTGGAGTAGAATATGGTTCTACTGCTGCTTCAGCTCAAGCTAAAAAAGACGGTAATTTATCATTAATTTGGGAACCAAATTATGACGTACATACTGCTGCAGGAGTTGCTAATGCAAATGATGCATATGGAATTAGTACTACTACTACAGGTGGATCTAAATTACCTTATGTTGGAGTTAAAGCTCCAATTACTACTGGAGTACTTGTTAATGATAAAAATTCATCATATTTTGCTAACGTTAACACTACTGGAAGTCCAGTTTCTGGTATACCATCATCTGCTTATATTAAGGTTACAGATTTAGTTGCTGGTATTACTAAAGTAAGAGTTTATATGTGGATTGAAGGACAAGATGTAGACTGTGAAGACCATGCTTCAGGAGGAAGTATTACTTACAACTTACAATTCAGTATTGATTCTCAATCAGCATAATATTAAGTAAGATTTAAAGTAAAAGCCTTCAAATGAAGGCTTTTAATTCTATTAAGTGTTTTAGAGGTGTAATATGCAAGATAAATTTATTGAGGAAATTAAAGGCTTAAATGATGGTGAACTTATTGAACTATACAATAGAATATGTGATCATATTAATTATTTATCTAGTTCTATAATAGAAGTAGTTGAAGATGAACCTATGGAATATTTAGAAGAAGATGAAGAGGATGGTGGTGAAGATGATGGGGATAAATAAAATTGAAGAAATATCTGTATCCACTATTATGAATATTGATAAGTCACATATTGAAGACTTTATCATGGAAACTGATGAAGGTACTAAAATATATAAAGAAAAGTTCAAGAAAGAAGCTATTATAAAAAGAAATAAATATGTTAATGACCAATTAACTCTTTTTCGCAAATATAAAAATATAGTTCTTGACGAATTAAAAATTAGATATGATAAAAAGATGCCTATTGATAAAACTGAAACATATGATGAAGAAAGAGTATATGAATCTAAATTATTAGAATCTTTAATTTATAATACTAATTCTTCTGTTGCTTTTAGGTTGGGCCTTACATATATAGTTGCTTCTATTACTGAGGAGACTACTCTTGAAAAATTAAATCAATATATTAATGAATTCATAGATAAATTTAAATCTTATGGTATTAGTCTTGACGTAGAAGATTTTAAATATACTATGTTTACTGAAAAGTATATGAATTTCTTTTTAACTGATTCTAGTATTGAATCTATGAAATCTGTATTTGAAGGAATTTATTTTACTTGTCCTAACTTAAAATTACAATTAAAGTTAAATTTAATTAATATAATATCTAAATATGAAAAAGAATTATCTCTATATTTAGATGGTATTAAGAATAGTAATTCTTTAGATGGAGATATTGTTGAAAAATATGTATCTTTTAGATATGCTTTAGGTAATAAGATTGCAACTGATGAATATTATAATACTAATATGTTTTTACAAGAGACTAGAAAGATTAATGATTATTTAGTAGATTCTCCAACTAGAAAGAAAAATTATGATAGTTTTGCTTTAAATGCTGATTATGATGATTTAGATCAAGTTGCTAAAAATAGTTTTAATTCTGCAATGATGGGATTATATCTTACATTAAATGAATTAAAGAAATACTATAAATATGAATTTATATTTAAAGATTTATTAAATAGATATAAAGATAAAGATACTGCTAAAACTAATTTTGCTTTAAAGAAGAAGGAATTAGATAAAGCAGAAAAAGATAGATTAGGTATTTTAAAAGAATATAGTAGAGCTAATGGTATAGGTTTCTTAGCTAAAAAAGATGCTACTAAGGTTAAAAATCTTGAATTAAAGATGAATGAACATATTAAAACTATTGAAAAATTATATTCAGAATACTATGATTTAGAAATTACTAATAATTTAAATCAATTAAGTGAATCTTCTACTATATTTGATATTTTCTTGATTAGTCTTACTTCATTTGAATTTTTAGTAGATAAATTTAGTGGAGAAGAGTTTAGTCAAAATACTTTATATGAAAATGTTATTGAATACTTAAGATTTATATATAATCCAAATAATAGTGTATTAAGAAAGACTAATGCTTTAGTAGATTTTAGTATTACTAATATTATCTCTGAAAAGTATAAATTACTTAACTTAGTTCTTGATGAAGAAAGTATTAAAAAAGATAATATTGATGCTACTTTAGATAGTGTTAGGTATGTTAATTTAATACAAAATATTGAGAGATCTACGATTAGTTTGGAAGATATTAAAGACTTGTGTGAAATGAAAAAAATACTTTTTATAGATGAAGATAAAAAATAAAACTATTTTTATAAAAAATAGTTTTTTTAATTGTTAAATATGGTATAATATAATGAGAAGAATAGATGGTTGGTGAGACAAATGACGAATGACAAAATAAAGGCAATCGCGAAGGTTATTGCTTCTATCTTGTTATCACTATTAGTTATTCTTTGTGTATATACTTTTGTTATGACAGATATATTAAAAAAAGATTATGTTAATGTCTTAGGATATTCGTATTTCGTTGTAGGATCTGGTAGTATGTCAGATGCTATAGAAGTTAATGATATCGTGTTTGTTAAAATAACAAAAGATGTTAAACCTAATGATATTGTTACTTATAAGAGTGTTGATAATATCATTGTTACACATAGATTAATTAGTATTGATAAGGATAAATATATCCTTAAGGGGGATGCAAATAATGTTAGTGATGATCCTATAAATAAGGATCAAATAATTGGAAAGGTTAATTTGGTGATTTCGCCTATGTTCATTTTAAAGTGTATAGCGGTATTTTTAATTTTATTTATATTTTTAGCATTAATAAACTTTGATGCTATATTTAATAAGTTTATTGCTAAAGATAAAAAGGATGAAAAGAAAAAAGAAACTCCTAAAGAAGAGAAAAAGGAAGAGGTTAAAAAAGAAGAGAAACCAATTATTGAAAAGATAGATGCTTCTAGATATATAGAAGTTCCTAAAGTAGTTTCTGATGAAATCTTTGTTAGTCCTGAAAAGAGAAAAAATGAAGAACTAGTTAGTGGATTAACTGTTACTATTTCTTTAGATGAGATTGAAGATCTTAAGAGATTACAAGAACAAGAAGAAGCTAGACTTAGTGATGCTGAAATTCTTGATGATATTGAATTCTTAGATAGAGATGAAGATGATGATGACTTTGAAACAGAAGTAGATCCTGAAAAAGATTTAATTGAATTAATCTTATCTATTCTTAAGACTAAAAATAAATCTATTAAAAAGAGTAGAATGAATGCTAAATGGATTAAGAAATTCCAATATATTTATAAATTAAACTTACTATTATTAGATGGTAAAAAGAGAGAATTTGTACAAAATGTTGAGAAACCTACATTTAAAGAAATATATGATTATGATTTAGATGGAGCTGGTTTAACAGATTATGTCAGATATAAAATATTTGATATGCCAGTACATGTTTACTTAAGAGTTCTTACTTATGCTATTTTATATAATGATGATGAATTATTTGATGGTATCTTTAAGATATTTAAATATAGAGTTTTACTTGATAAGAATTATCTATATGTTGATATTAAGAAGATGTCTAATCATACTAAGGCAGGTATTAAGAGTTTAGTTAAATTTATGAAAAAGGTACCTGAAAGATATGATAAGAAAGAAGTATTTGAATTAGATAAGATTGAAAGAATGATTAAGATTAAAAATTATTAGAAAGGACGTGAGAGCAGTGAAAAGATTAAGTAATAGAGTAAAAATATTTATTACTAGTTTTACTGCTCTTTTTGTAGTAGTCTTTTCTTTTTTATTGATAAATATTATTACTGGAAGAATTACTTTAGGAGAGGCAGATGCTTGGGATGGAGAAACTATCGCGACATCTTTTTCTTCTGGTAATGGAACAGTAGAAAACCCTTATATTATAAGTAATCCTGAAGAATTTATGTATTTTAAAAATAGTATTGAGGGATTGGATTATGAAGCTTATCAAGATAAGTATTATGAACTATCTTCTGATTTGAATTTTGGTAATCATCCTATATCTAGTATAGGTATTAAAGAAGAAATTGAAAAGATATTTAAGGGTAACTTTAATGGTAATGGTCATACTATTAGTAATATTGATATTACTGGAAGTAATATAGATAATACTTTATATTATGGATTATTTTCTAAGATAGAGAATGCTTCTATTACTAATTTAAATATTACTAATTATTCTATTAATGTAGAAGATACTAATAATAAAGTAGTGGTTGGATTATTATCTGGTAGTAGTTTAGTTACTGGTGAGGAAATAGAAGATATTATTAGTAATTTTAATAATATTTCTATTAGTAAATTTAATATTAATGCTAATACTACTATTGGAGATGAGAGTTTAATTAGCGGATTAATTAGTGATGTTTCTAATTATACTAAGGTAAGCAATATATATTTATCTGGTACTATTAATAAAGGCGAGAATGGTACTGCTAATAAGTTATTTAATAATATAGATGGTACTGTTGAAAATATTTTTTATTCTATTGATGGAGAATTTAATTTAATAGGAAATGATATTGAAACTACTAGTATTTATAATATTAGTGATGTTGATAATAGTTTTATATTAAGTACTTTAAATGATAATTCTAATGATTCTTTATATGTATGGTTATTTAACGAATATTATTATTTGGATAAAAAAGAAAAAGCGGTAGTAGAAGAAGTAACTGAAGATAATACTAAATTTGAATTTATTCCTGATTTTGTAATTATGGATATTAGTGAACATTCTACTGGAGTAGATGGAAGTTCTATTCATATTAATAATTTAAATATGGATCTTAATTATTATAATGGACTTAATTATACTTATAAAACTGATAATACTATTCCAACTGGTGATAATTATAATCATTATGGAACTAATAATCTTGCTAAAGTATATATTAGATATAGTGGAGTAGATTTTAGTGATAGTAGTTTAGTTGGAAATGTAAGTAATGATGAACAATATAGTGATATTTATTACTATAAATATTATCCAATTGTTAATGGAAAAATAGTTATTGAACTTATAGATAATCCTTGGGCTGATAGACCAAATGATAAGGTATTTAATGGTTGGATTACTGAATATCCTGATGCTGAAATATCATTAGATACTAATAGATATGTTAGAATTTTAACTATTCCTGCTAATGGAACTGGACCTTATAGTATTGAAATGAAATCTTCTTGGATCGATGGTACTATTGTTAGTGCAAGTAATACATCTCCTGATAGTGTAGATTCTGCTGGTATGAAGAAATTACCAAATAAAATTGAATATCAATATGAAGATGTTAGTCAATATTATATATATGCAACTATTGATGATGGAGATCCTTATCCTGCAGGTGCTGTTTCAGAAGACAATACTCCTTTATCAGGAAATTGTGTTGGTACTTGGTATGCTCCTACATGTAACTTTTATATGCATCCTACAAGTGGAGAATATGATCCATCTGAAACATATTATAGATATGAGAGAAGACGTTTTAGAACAGTTACTGTTAGTTCTGTAGCAGTTACTACTCCTAAGTTAGGAGAAACTGATAAGACTGCTGGATATTATAGACAATTTACTATAAATAGAAATGCTTTAAGAGATGGTTATGTTGATAATTTAGGTAATCCATTAACTGGTACTTGTACAAGTTATACTTGTACAGTTTATAAGTATATGCAATATTATGATGAATCAGGTAATATTAATTATGGTGGAACAGATGATTACTATTATTTAGTTACACGTGATACAAATATATATGTATTAAATGTTGATGAGGCATTATCTGCTTACTCTAAACCAGTTACTATTACTGGACAAAATAGAGGTAATACTTATAATCCTACATTGGAAATACCTTCTAGAGGAGTTAACTTATCTTCTGATGTTAGAATAGAACATGTTACAATGCATTCTTCATATTCTACAACTGATTCTCTTACTGGTAGAGGTTATGGTATAGCTAGTAGATATCATAATTTAAAGATTGGTAGAGGAATTGAAAATCCTGGTACTGATTGGCGTGGTAGACAAATACATTCTGCTGTTTCAGTAATTGGTGGAGATTCTGGTGGTACTGCTGCTGGTTCATCTGCAAATCCAGAAAAATATCAAATTATAGTTGAATCTGGATATTATAGAAATACATCTTCAGTATCATATGGAAACTATAATTCACAAAACATTTATGTAAACAGTGAAGTTATTTATGGTAATGATATTGATAGGGTGTTAGGAAATAATGACAATTTAGATATCGGATATTCTACTTCTTGTTCTTGGGGTGGTAAACTTAATGCTGGTAGTGCTAATGCTACTTTATGTAGAACAATAGTTAAGAGTGGAGTATTTGGTTCAAGTAAATATGATTATGCTGCTGGTATATATGTTGGTGGTAGAGCATATGGTTCTATGGTTGGTATAAGAGATGTTATTGTTGAAGGCGGAGACATCTATAATTTAATAGGTGGACCTACAGATAATCGTGGAACTTATTCTAATGATCCTAATAATCATAAGAATCAAGTGATTATTAATATTAAAGGCGGAACAATTGATATGGTTTATGGTGGTGCTGGACGTAGTACTACTAGTGGTAATCGTATTATAAATATGACTGGTGGAACTATTAATTATAGTGTATTTGGTGGCTCTAATGGTTATTCTGGAAATAATCAAAGTGATACTAATAGAGGTATCCTTGATGGTGATACATTCTTATATATCGGTGGTAATGCAGTAGTTGGACAAAGTGCTGGTCCGGGAGAAAACGAAACATTATTTGGAGTTGAAAGAGGATCTGTATTTGGTATTGGTAATGGTAATGCTACTTATGAAATGATAGGTTCTGCAAGAAACTCAAATATTGTAATAGATGGAAATGCATCTATTATGACTAATGTCTATGGTGGTGGAAACTTTGGTGCTGTTGCAGCAACTTTAACTAGTGGAACTACTAATACAAATATTAAAGTAAAAGGTGGAACAATTGCTGGTTCAGTCTATGGTGGTGGAAATAATAACGGTAGTGGTAATACAAATGTTACTTCTACAATTTCTATTGAAATGACTGGTGGAACAGTATCTAATGTATATGGAGGTTCTAGAACAAAAGGAACTATTTATGGTTCATGTGATGTGGATATAGTTTCTGGAACTGTTACTGACTCTGTCTATGGTCTGTCTCTTATACACATCTGACGCTGCCGACGATCTTACGCGTG
>CALYOH010000050.1 GCA_945228905.1 uncultured Caryophanales bacterium | reverse complement strand
TTGTAATACTAATAGTAATTATATTAGCAGGTATCGGATTAAGTAAATTCAATACTAATTATCACTTACCAATTATTTATATAACCATTATTATTCTTTGTATAACAGTATCTCCTTTTATTAATAAGTTCTATCAAATAAGAGATAACTATTATGAAGATTTTGGTGTTTCAACCGGAATGGGTGCTCATGAAGAATATCTTACATTAAAAGGACACTCTGATTTAGACTACTATTACAATAGAGACAATAAGGTTAAAGTATTAAATGATAAAGAAGTAGATATTAAAATAATAAATAATAAGACACCTAAAATGATATTTAATATAAATTATGTTAAAGAAAACACTATATTAGAAATACCAAGAGTATATTATTTAGGATATAGAATTAAAGAAATATCTAATAATAAAGAATATAAGTTAAAATATAAAGAAAGTAGTAAAGGCTTTATAGAATTAAATGTAAAAAAACCAGGAAAAATAATAATAGAATATAAAGGAACAGATCTTTATAATACATTAAAAGTATTAAGATTACTTACTTTATTAGTATTATTAATTGTATTAGTATATAGAAAAAAGAAGGTAAGACTATGAAAGATAATATAAGAGAATCAAACTTCGAACTACTAAGAATAATTGCTATGTTCTTTATAGTATTATTTCATTTCATAGTACCAACTGGAGGTAATTTAATTAATAGTACTTCTGGTTATACTCAAATATTCTTTCAATTAATAGCAATTTTAATGATAGTTCATGTTAATTCATTTCTATTATTAACTGGATATTTTCAACATGATAAGAAATTTAAACTAAAAAAAGTATTTGATTTAGTATTAATGGCTTGGATGTATAAAGTTGTTATTGGATTAGCATTCTATTTCTTTTCATCAAATACTTATGAAACAATGGAATTAGTAACAATACTATCTCCATTAGAATTAAATAACTTATGGTTCTTAGTATTATATTTAGAACTATATATATTAAGCCCATATATTAATATTGTTATAAATAAATTAAATCAAAAAGATCATAGAAAACTAATCATCATATTAATGATTATATTCTCTATAATACCAACTATTACTAATCAAAGAACATTCTCAAGCAATGGATTTACTATAATACATTTTGTATTTATGTATATAGTAGGAGCTTATCTTAGTAAATATCCATTAAAAGATAATATTCATTTTAAGAATTTCTCTAATAGAAAAACTAGATGGATATTAATTGCTATATCTTTATTTATGGGTATATTTAATTTCTTATTATATAGATTTGCAATTAATAGTCTAATTACTTCTAATGAATCTATTATTAAAGAAATAGGTAATACTATTATGAGTGCAACATTCTATTATGAATATCCAACCATAATTATTCAAAGTGTAGCATTCTTCTTAATATTTGAAACATTTAGCATTAAGAGTAAGATTATTAATAAAATATCAAGCTCAGTATTTGCAGTATATGTAATAACAGAAACAATCTATATGAGAGATTATATGTATGCTAGAATGGGAATATTAAAGTATTATGAAGCATTTGATCATACTATTATTCCTAAAGTATTACTATATTCAGTAATAATATTTATTGCTTGTATACTAATAGAATTATTAAGAAAATTATTTGTTAAGATAATTTGTAAATTATACAATGGAATATTTAAAACTCATAAAAATTTATGAGTTTTTTTCTTGTAATAGAAAACCAAAAAAAGTATAATCATAATAGGTGATTAATTTGAGAAAGTACTTAATAGGTATAGCAACAATTCTTTTAGTATTAGTATTAGTTTTAGTCTTTATAGTTAGAATTGGTAGAAATGAACCAAAAACAAAAGTAATAGAAAAAGTAAAAGTACAAACAGAAAAGACTTATGAAGAAATAAAAAAGACTGAAAACATAGTATTTTTAGGAGATTCCATTATAGAATGGTATCCAATAGAAGAAGTATTTGGAGACTTACCAATCATTAGAAGTGGAATTGCTGGTTATGAAACAGATGATATCCTAAATAATATGGATGATATGGTATATAAATATAATCCTACTAAAGTATTTATCTTAATTGGAACAAACGATTTAAAAAGAGACGAAGATAAAACAGAAATCACTGCAGATAAAATAATAGAAATAATAAGTAATATTAAAGCAAAAAGACCTATGACTAAAATATATTTTCAATCAATATATCCAGTAAATAGAGATGAAGGAGCAGCAGAAGAAAGATATAATGATGAAATTCAAGAAGTTAATCGTTTAGTTGAAAAGTACTGTAATAAGAATGATGTTACTTATATAGATATGTATGATGAACTAACTGATAGTAATGGTAATTTTAAAGAAACTCTAACAAAAGATGGTCTTCATCCTAATGATTTAGGCTATGCTAGAATAAGCCAAGTATTACTAAAGTATATTTATGAAAAGGAGTAATCCTTTTTTATTTTACAAATAAAGGAAAATATTATATAATTAAGTAGTCGAAAAGAGGTATGCAAGTGGAAAAAAATATTGCAATAAAAGTATCACATGTGTATAAAGATTTTAAATTGTATTACGATAAAGCACATACATTAAAAGAAAAAATCTTATTCTTTTCAAAAAAGAATAAAGAGAAAGACGATATACTACATGTATTAAAAGACATAAACTTAGAAATAGAAAAGGGAGAAAGTGTTGCTCTTATAGGAACAAATGGATCTGGAAAATCAACTTTATTAAAGTTAATGACTAAGATTATTTATCCTAATAAAGGTAAAATAACTACCAATGGTAAATTAACATCACTATTAGAGTTAGGAGCAGGATTCCATGATGACTTTACTGGAAGAGAAAATATTTATTTTAATGCATCAATCTTTGGATTAACAAGAAAAGAAATAGAAGAAAAGATAGATGATATTATAGAATTCTCTGAATTAGGAGATTTTATTGATAATCCAGTAAGAACATATTCATCAGGAATGTATATGAGACTTGCTTTCTCAGTTGCAATCAACGTACAAGCAGAAATATTATTAATTGATGAAATATTAGCAGTTGGAGATCAACATTTCCAAGAAAAATGCTTTAATAAATTAATAGATTTAAAGAATTCGGGAAAAACAATTGTCATTGTTACACACAGTATGGATCAAGTAAAAAGATTCTGTGATAGAGCAGTATGGCTTTATAAAGGTGAAGTAAGAATGGATGGAAATGTTAGTGAAGTATTAGATGAATACTTGAAGGTTTGTAGGTGATTATATGACAGTATTTAAAGATTTATACAATTATAGAGAATTACTAAAAACAAACATAAAAAAAGAAATAAGAGGTAAATATAAAGGGTCATGGTTAGGAGTTATTTGGACATTCCTAAATCCATTACTAATGCTTGCAGTATATGCATTTGTATTTCCATATATTTTAAGAGTTAATGTTGAAAACTATACAATATTCATGATAGTTGCACTTATTCCTTGGAACTTCTTTACAATAGCAGTTCAAACAGGAACAAGTTGTGTTAATATTAATGGTAATATTCTAAAGAAAGTATACTTTCCAAGAGAAATAATTCCATTATCTGTAACAATATCTCAACTTATTAATTTCTTAATTACATGTTTAATTATGGCAGTATTTATCTTAGTAAGTGGAGTAGGATTCTCATGGCACTTATTATTATTCCCACTACTAGTATTAATTCAATTTATACTAATTTTAGGAATAAACTTTATACTATCAGCAGTAACAGTATTTGTTAATGACGTAGCTCATTTCGTTCAAGTTGCAATGACAATGGGATTCTACGCAACACCAATTGTTTATTTGCCACAAATGTTACCTGATAAATTTCAATGGGCTATGAAAGTAAATCCAATGGCAGTATTAGTAGAAGGATATAGATCAGTACTTTATTATCATGAAATGCCTGATATGTATTGGTTACTAATATGGGGTGTACTAAGTTTTATAATATTAGTACTTGGATATATGATATTCAAAAAATTAGAAAAAACATTTGTAGAAGAGTTATAAAACTCTTCTTTATTTGTATAAAAAAATTATATTTGTTATAATGATTATAGAGAAAAGGAGGTTTCTATGGACTATTCAAAAAAACCAGGACAAAAAATAGAAATATTTGGAGAATTAAAAAATAAAGAAAAACCAACTATAAGTATAGTCACTCCATTTTATAATGGTGGAAAAACACTTATGGAAACAGCAAATGCTCTATTTAACCAAACATACCCATATTTTGAATGGATAATAGTAGATGATGGTTCTAAAGATGAAGAATCACTAAAAGAACTAGCTAAACTAGAAAAAATGGATGATAGAATTAGAGTGTTCCATAATGAAAATGGAGGACCTTCAGTCGCAAGAGATTATGGTATTTCACAAGCAAGTAAAGATACTAAATATATTTATTTCTTAGACTGTGACGATATACCAGAAAAAACAATGATAGAAGTTCTTTATTGGACACTTGAAACACATAAAGATGCATCTTTTGCTTATACTTCAATGATTAACTTTGGAGATAGAGAATTCATTTGGGAGCAATGGTTAACAGTAGATAGAGAAAAAGCAGAAAATGTAATTTGTATAAGTTCTATGGTAAGAAAAGAAGACTTACTTGAAGTTGGATGCTTTGGTTTAAAAGAAAAAGGTATGTATGAAGACTGGAATCTTTGGTTAAAACTAATTAAAGCAGGAAAGAAACCATTAAGAGTAAATGATAAACTATTCTGGTATAGAGTATCATCTACAGGAGAATTCTCTCGTGCTAATAAAAATAAACAAAAGGCAATGAAATATGTTAATGAAACTGCTAACTCAATAACAGAAAATGTAGAAATAATTCAATTCCCAAGAGAAGGAAATAAATATGATAAAACTAAAAACATAGATGGTATTAAACTACCTATGTATAAAAGAAATGATGATAGAAAAAATATCTTATTTATATTCCCATGGGCAGTTGTAGGAGGAGCAGACTTATTTAACTTAGAATTATTAAGAAGATTAGATAAGAAAAAATATAATGCTACAGTCCTTTTAACAACACCAAATATGAATAATTTAAGACAAGAATTCCAAAATGAAACAGAAGCGTTATATGACTTATCTACATTCTTAGAAAGAACAGATTATATAACATTTACTGATTATATAATGGAATCTAGAAATATAGATATGGTTGTAGTAAGTAATACACAATATGGCTATTATATGGTTCCATATTTAAAATCAAAATATCCTACAGTAGCATTTATAGATTATATTCACTCAGTTGATTTAGCAGATCCAAGAAAAGGATTTGGTAGATGTAGTAATGATGTAGATAGATATTTAACAGAAACTTATTGTTGTAATAACTTTACTAGAAATCAATTATTAAATGATTTTAATAAAAAGAGTGTACAAACTCTATATATTGGAACAGATGAAAAGAAGTATGATCCAAGTAAATATGATAAAGAAGAACTATTAGAAAAATATGATCTTCCAAAAGATAAAAAGATAATTTCATTTATCGCAAGATTATCAGATGAAAAAAGACCAACTATGTTTGTAAGAATTGCTAAAAAAATTCATGATAAGAATCCAAATACATTCTTCGTAATAGCTGGAGATGGACCTTTAATGAAAAAGGTTAGAAATAAAGTAGATGAAAACTTTAAACTTTTAGGTATGGTTAAAGAAACAGATGAAGTATATGCATTTAGTGATTTAACTATTAACTGTTCTTCATTAGAAGGATTAGCGTTAACATCTTATGAGTCACTTGCAATGTCAACTCCTGTAATTTCAACAGATGTTGGTGGACAAACAGAACTTATAGATGATACAGTTGGTGGAATAGTTCATTATAATGGATTTGTAAAGAATAGTGTATTTGAAAAAGAAATAGATGAATATGTAGATAAATCACTAAAAGCATTAATGAATCTAGATGAATTAAAGAAAAATTGCCGTAAGAAAATACTTGATGGATTTACTCTAGATCAAATGGTAAAGAAATTCTCTAAGATAATAGATGAATCAATTGAAAAGGAAAAGAAAACTAATATTAAAGAAACATTAGACTTTACTACTTATGAATTAGCATGCGAATCACTTCATAAAGCATATTTCTACTTTACAAAACACTATATTGTTAATACATATGGAATCCCATATGAAGAAGATAGAAAAATAAAGAAGAAAGCAAAAGGTAAATTTGCAACTCTATTATATAGAAAATATGCTACTCAAGATGCCAACGTAATATTAGACTTCTTAAGAGCAGTAAAAAGAACATTAAAAGAAATGTTCATTGCCTTAAAATTCTTTATTAAGTCAATACCTGCATTCTTTAAGATAATATATAAATTAATAGTAAAATAAAAAGATAGGATTAAATCCTATCTTTTTTTTAATTCACTGCATCTCTTAAGAATAAGAATTTTTCTGATGCATCCCATAAATGAGAAATATGTGTAGCATTAACGCAATAGAACTCTGATATAAAACAATATGGTTCTGATTTATATCCTGGTCTTGGTTCTCCAGCTTCATAACTTAATGGATATATTTCATCTAAAATGTAAACGTTACCAAATGTTGTATCATGAAGTTGTGCCCATCCTAAATATGGGAATAATGGAGAGTCCATAAATCCTGCCCATACCATATTAGGATTATCATAATACCATGTTAATTTACCATAACCATCATCAATATTATTAAGAGTTAAGTTAGGAGTAATTCCTAATTTTTCTTCTCCAAAAATAGCAATTGCTGTTGGATAATACTTTTGATCAAATGAATCAATATATCCACTTATCATATTATCTTCAGTTTTAATTGAATCAATTTCTTCAAGTATTTCATCAATTAAATCTTGTCTATCAGCACCAGTTGCACCAATCATATATAAAAGTTCTCCTAAATTATCAGTCTCTTTAATTTCAGAACTTCTTGCATAATCATATATACTATCTAAAGAGTTAACCCAATCTGTTAATAAATGAACATTTCCAGTCTCCTCAAGTACAAGTGTTGCTAACATTGCATCTCTATAAAATGGTTGTTTATAACCAATAATATTAGGTCTTGGCTCAGAACCATCAATATTAAATAATACTTCTTGATGAAGAACTTTCATGACTTCACCATATTTTTTATCTTCAAATTCAGGAAGATGTATTTCTTTACCAGATTCAACTAATTGTTCTTTTTCATTATTTTTACTGAAGAATATACCATCTTCATTTTCCTCAATTAAATAAACATTATCATCTTTATCTTTTAATAAAACACTATATTCATTAGGAACAATTAATTCTTCTTTATAATCAACTTCTTTTATTATTTCTTTAGTTTTAATATCAATTAATTTACCATCTTTATAAAGAATCTTTTGCCTATCAGCCATACCAAAATAGAAAATATCAATTGGCTTTTCAGGTTTAATAAAGTTTCTAACATTATATGTATTTTTCATTTCTTTTAATTGACTTGTATAATTATTAAGACTTATATTGTATTCCATAAATAAATCTTTATCTTTAGTTGTCTCAACCTTTTTAATATTTAATACATGATGTAATCCAAATACTAAGAAGATTGCAACTAATATAGAAATCAATTTAATATATTTCTTTTTAAATATAATAAGTGCAATTAAAAGTAGAGAAATAACTAATATAATAATTGGAATATAACTAATATGATCAACTGGATTATATCTAGGAATTAATATCATAAACATTTGAATAGTATTTTTAAGTACTAATCCAATTGCAACCAATATAATTGCAATATTAAGTTTACTATTATTTAACTTCTTAATCTTTAAATTATGAAGTATCCAAACGATACATAATATTAATAAGAAATTATAATGAGCTATATACATAAATGCAATATTATTACCATATACTAAATGTAGACAAAAGTTTCCTAAGAAAGCCAATAATAAAGCATAATAGTATTTGTTCTTATTAAAATTAATCTTTTCTTTAACAATATAATATACATTCAATACTCCAAAGCAAATTGCTAATATAACAGCAATAATCTTACTTAGTAATGAATCATTAAATGTTAAATATGAATTATAAGTCCATTTTAAATTAGATATATTAAAGTTATTAGAAAACATTACATCGAATTGTTTACCAAAACTATACATATTAGGCTTAGACATATAAAGACTTTCTTCACTATTACTAGATCTAAAATCTTGAACATTTTTAACAAAATAATTTGGAGTAGAGTGCCATACTATAAGTTGAGCATCTGCTGCGAAGATAGATATTGATACTACACAGAATAGTAAACATCCATACTTAGTAAGTCTATTAATAAACTTAGTATCATCTTTCTTATTAAATAAATTAAGTAAAATAGCATCAATAATAAATTGCATAAAGTTAGTCAATGTTACTGCTATAGACATAACTCCAA
>CALYOH010000049.1 GCA_945228905.1 uncultured Caryophanales bacterium | reverse complement strand
CATAAAAATTAAAGTTAAAATAATACTTGACTTTATTTAGATTGTCATAAAAAAATAGGATTACTCCTATTTTCTTAATTTATGATTATCAATTTCATCTTTTAATAATTTTATAAATTCTTCTTGAGATACAGTTGTTGTTTCTTTATCTCCAAATAATCTATAACTAATACTCTTACTTTCTTTTTCTTGATCTCCTAAAATTAATGTATATGGAATCTTTCTAATTTGAGATTCTCTTAAACGATATCCTAACTTTTCATTTCTATCATCTAATTCTACTCTTATATTATTATCCATTAATAAATCATATACTTCTTTTGCATATTCTCCTTGATATTCAGTATTTACTGGCATTACTTGTACTTGTACTGGTGCAAGCCATGTTGGTAAGATACCTTTTGTTTCTTCAAGATAATAAGCAATTGTTCTATCAAGTGAACCAAATACTGCTCTATGTAGAACAACTGGTGTCTTTTTACTACCATCTGGTGCTATATAAGTTAATCCAAATTTCATTGGTAAACAGAAATCTATTTGACAAGTTGATAAACTAAATTCATTACCAACTGCTGGTTTAACTTGTACATCTAGTTTTGGTCCATAGAATGCTGCATCTCCAACCATTTCTCTATATGGAATTCCAATATCATCTAGTATTTTACGTAGAGCATTTTCTGCTTTATCCCACATTTCATCATCTGGATAGAATTTTTCTTTGTCTTCTGGATCACGTAATGCTAAATCAAATTTATATTCAGTAATACCTAAATCTTTATAACATTCTAATATTAAATCAACAACATTCTTAAATTCTGATTCTATTTGATCTGGAGTACAGAAAATATGAGAGTCATTTTGACAGAATGTACGTACTCTTTCAATTCCTTTTAATGATCCACTTGTTTCATAACGACAATCTCTTGCAATTTCTGCTATTCTTAATGGTAAATCTCTATATGAATGAATATCATTAGCATACATTACCATATGATGTGGACAGTTCATTGGACGTAAAACATATTGTTCATCTTCTACTTCCATTATTGGGAACATTGCATCTTTATAATGATCTAAGTGTCCAGATGTTTTGTAAAGTTCAACATTTCCTAAAGGTGGAGTTTGAACATGTTTATATCCTCTTTTGATTTCTTTATTACGAATATAGTTTTCTAATTCATTCCATAATATAAATCCATTTGGTAAATACATTGGTAATCCTCTTCCAACTAGATCACTCATCATATAAATACCTAAATCTTTACCTATTTTTCTATGATCTCTTTCAGCAGCTTCTGCTAAAGCTTGTAAATGATTATCTAAATCTTCTTGGTTTTCAAAACAAATACCATAGATTCTTTGAAGCATTTTGTTTTTAGAATCACCTTTCCAATAAGCTCCTGATACTTTTAATAATTTAAAGTATTTAATCTCTTTAGTATTAGAAACGTGTGGTCCACGACATAAATCAGTAAAATCTCCTTGTGTGTAGCAACTAATAACTGTTTCATTTTCATCCATTCTAGATATTAAATCAATCTTATATGGATCATCTTTAAATTTTTCTAAAGCTTCTTCTTTAGTTAATTCATGTCTTATTATATTTTTTGCTGATTTAGAACATTTCTTCATTTCTTTTTCAATGCGTTCTAAATCTTCTTCTTTAATTACATCATCACCTAAATCTATATCATAGTAGAATCCTTCTTCTATTGATGGCCCTACCCAAAACTTAGCGTGTGGATATAAATGTTGTACTGCTTGTGCAAGTAAGTGTGCACAAGAATGGTTTAATTTGTCTAATTCTTCATTTTCTTTTATGTTTATCATATTATCTCTCCTTTATATATATAATTCTACTTTTATATTATTGTCTACTTTGTTTTTAAAAACTGTACCTAAAGATTTATCACCTACTATACTTCCATAGTGAATTGGAATAGCAACTTCTGGTTTTAAATCATTAATGTATGATACTGCTTCATCTACATTCATTGTATATGTACCACCTATAGGTACAAAACATATATCACATTTTACATTATCTACTTCTAAGGTTCGATCTGTATCTCCCATGATATATAATTTTTTATTTTCTAACTCTACAATATAACCTACATAGTCTTTATCTTTTGGATGAAAACTTTTATTAGTATTATATGATGGGACAGTTATAAAATTTATGTTATCAATTGTATATGAATGATTTGGTTCTACTACTAGATAATTATTTAAGTAATTTACTTTATCTTCTAGTATCTTAGGAATAATTACTCTAGTATCTTCTTTTAATAAATGTTTAATAACATGTTCATCATAATGATCATAGTGATCATGAGTTATAAAAATATAATCAGCTTTTTCTCCTTCTACTTTATATGGATCAAAGTATATTACTCTATCTCCGCTATTAATTTTAATAGCAGCTTGTGTAATAACATTAATCTTCATATAATCATCTCCTTAAAAATAAAAAAAAGGATAGTACAGGAGTGCTTTTGCACGGTACCATCCTTTGTTTTACTCATTTCTTTAACGGTATTACCGGAATTACTTTTCATAATTCTACTCTAAAGGTAGTAACTAATTAAATACTTGTTCATTTCCACCCACCATGAACTCTCTATAAAGTTTAGATAATTAATCTTGTCCTTTGTCAATGTATTTACTCAAGTATTATATCACTTTTATTTTTTTTTGCAAATTGATTTTATAAATCTTATTGACATTTTATATCTATTTCTTACTTTATCTGTTAAAAAAGGTAATATTACTATTAATAACCACAATCCACCAATAAAGTCTCCTAAAATTATTCTATGTAATGAAAATAATGTTATTACTATAATCGCAATTGTTAAAATAATAGTTAGAATTAAATTAGTTATATCATTTTTCTTTCTGATAGTATCTAAGTTAACTTCTTTCTTTTCTAATAGATTAGTAACTTCTTCTTTAAAATTATTATATCTTTCAAATAATTCTTTTTCATCTTTTACTGGATTAGTTGTTTTATATTCTTCATCTTTCATTACTACATTTCCGTTTTCTTTTATAGATATATCTACTCTTAGATAATTTTCTATAGGTAATTCTACATAAAAATATTTTGAAATTAGTTTTATTACTTTGTCTCTAGTTTTAGTAGAAATAAAACTTGCTTCATTAATATAACCTTTTATTTCATTATTAATAGTTTTTATTGTCATTTAAATCACCTATTTAATTATAACATAAAATTATCTACTGTACCATTCTCCTGGAACTTTCATCATAGTTCCTAAACCTATATATCCTTGTTGGAATCTAATTTTATCATATCTATACCAAGCACCAAGGTCTCTACAATTATTATCGTTTGGATCAAATAATGCACAATCTAATACTGCTAAATGTAGATGTACTCCTGTTGAATTACCAGTAGTTCCCATTTGTCCTAAAGCATCATTTATTGTTACTTGTTTTCCTACATATAAACCTTCTGCATATCTAGATAAATGTACATATTGTGATGTATATTTTTGACCATTTATATTATGTAATACCGTTACAATTAATGCTCCTGCACTATCAGTATAAATACCTGATATTACGCCGTTAGCAACTGGATGAATTACTTCTGCTGTTCCTCTATAACTTGTTATGTCTAATGCTACATGCCAATAATTTGGACTTTGTGTAACTCTTCCTACTTCTGTTGGTAGATACCATACTTGTCTATCTGTAACTAATGCAGCTGAGTCTTTTTTTACTGGTAATTCTACACTAGATGGCTGTTTCATTTCTACTTCTGTTAAAGTTGTTTCTTCAAAAGAAAATAGTCCATCTAATAAACTTGAATTATCTTCTTTATTAGCAACATTTGCTGCTGCCATATCTTTTATATTTACATATTCATAATTTATTTCATAAGGATCATTTGTTGCAAAGACATCTCTAATATTAATGCTTATAGCAGACACAATTAAAATAAAAGATAGTAACAATGCAGTATATTGCTTTAAAGTTCTTACTTTTCTCATGTCCGCCACTCCTTTTTAAAACTTGCATTATTATACAATATTATTTTTTTAAAGTCAATTAAAAAAAGCTGATAAACAGCTTTATGATTTTCTAAATGTCTTCTTATAATCTCTTAAGAACCATTCTATATTATTTTGTTGAGCATTTATTTCAACAACTTTTGTTACTATTTCTTCTCTTAATTCTTGTAGTTCCTGTTCAGTTGGTATTTTATCATAACAAACTTCTAAACAGTGTTCTACTATTATATCTGCAGCTCTTCTTAGTTCTGATGTACAGTGTACGAAGTGATCTGCTCCTAAGCCATCATGTCTTCCTTCTGTGTCATACCATGATTTTGGATATATTCCTATAATTAATTGATATAAATTCTTATATTGCTCTCCTCCATATGTTGCAATTAAGTTATCAATCATATCTTGTAGTTTCTTCTTTGTATCTTCATCTTCATAGAATACTTTATAGATACATGGATAATCATTTTTTGCAAACCATTCTCCAACTCTTATACCAGTTAATAAAGTTGATTGATAAACTATATTTTCTGATCCTATAGTATTAACTCTTAATCCAGATGGGTCATCTGAATATTCTTTTACTTTTGAATATAAGTCACTACCTTTATATTTATTACCAATAATTGCTGCTATATTTTGAAGATTTCTTAAGGTTTCTTCTAATTCTTTATTATCAGATCCTTTTTCTAATATATGATCTGCTTCTTCAAAACTTAATCTCTTATTATTAGTAACTACACTCTTAACAAATCTTTCCGATACTAAATTTCCTTTTTCATCTATTTCAAATATATAACTTCTTGCAAATCTTCTATTTTCTTCTTTTAATGAACCAATTTTTGCTGCAAAGTCATATGGAAATATAGTTATTGTTCTAGAAAAGTCATCATCTTTATGTTGAAAAGGTACTGGTAAATAAATAGAATGATTTCTATTAATTGCTTCTTGTACTATTTCTGAATAATATGGGAAATATGATAATACTGAAGCAATACTTACTATTAATTCATAATGACCATTAGGAAGTTTTCTACATGTTAAGCAATCATCTAATTGTTTAGCATTTCCTTTATCTATAGAAATTGTATATCCTTCAATTACTTCTCTATCTGTAATTACTCCTTCTTTTGGCACTTTAGCAAGTTTAGCTGCTTTTAATACTTCATCTTCAAAGAATATATTAACATGATATTTATCCGATAATATATCAAGAGTATTTTTTCTTTTTTCTTCACCTTTTATTTTATTTACAAGTGCTTCTACTGCAGTATATGTTCTATCATTTTTCTTTTTTTTCTTTTTAGAATTAGATTTATCTAGAAATTTATATATCAATTCTAAACATGCTTTCTTTTCATTTGGATTTAACTTAAAACTTTTAGATGACATGATTAATGATATTAAATTATCATAATAAAGAATATCTTCTTCTATATTATCTTCTAAGCAAAGGAGATATTTTTTTATAATATTTCTAAATAGCGGAATACTATCTTTATCTTTAACAGTTGCTAAAGAAGGCATCTTATGAAATGCATATTCTATATATCTTATATCTTTAGCTTCATTAGCAAGATAATCAATAAAATCATATTGCTTAGTATCCTTACTATCTGCTAGTTCTAATACTTCATCTATTTTTCTTCTCACTTTATTTAACTCCGACTTGATTGCATTGATGTTGATAAATCTATTTTCCCATTCATATTCTACTATATCTAACTTATGATTTAAGGCATTTAGTTTTCTAATTATTATATTTCTATTAACATTATCTTTATTAGTAATTAACACTTCTAAATATGTCATTACTTCTACAACTCTATCTAGTGTCTTACCATCTTGCATATTGTCTATTTCATTATTTATTAATTTAAAAAGAGCGTTGACAGTATCATTAGAGTCATTATCTTTTACAAGGTCACAAAAAGTACTATATTTTATTTTAGGTCCTTTACTTTGAAGATATTTTTCTAATGTTCTTTCAACGTTCATTCAATCAATCCCTTCTATTTTTACTTATTAATTCTTGAGTTATTGAAAGTTGTTTAATTCTTTCAATAATTCTTCTAGCTTTTACTTTATCTACTCCAGAGCTTGAAATTGAAAGGGATTTTTCCAATTCATCTAGAGTTAGATTTGATGTGAAAAATGTTGGTAAATCATTTTCCATTCTATATTGAAGAAGTGGTCCTAAAACTTCATCTCTTGACCAACTACTTGAATTCTCTGCTCCTATATCATCAAGTAATAATAATGAAACTTTTCTAATATAATCATATTGTTCATTATAAGTAGTATTAAATGAAGACTTTAGACTTCTTAAAAATTCGGGATAATAAATTAATACACTTTTAACATTCTTTTTAGCCATCTCATTAAAGAGAGATGCAATTAAATATGTTTTTCCTGAACCAAATGATCCATGTAAATATAAACCTTTAGGTTTATCTTCATTTTTATAATTATCAATAAATTCTTTAAAATATTTTATTATTGGTAATCTAGCTTTATCATCTTTATATATATCTTTAAATGTAGCATCTTTTATACTCTTAGGCATATCAAATACTTCTAAATTATTCTTATATTTATTATCTTCTAATTCTTTAATTTCTTTATCACATGCATCATATGAGAAAGTAATTACTCCATTCTTTTCTATTGGAGTGTATCTATATCCTTTCATTACATTTTTACATGTTGAAAGACCTTTGCAGTCTTTACAATTTTTATATTCTGCAAAAGCTTCTTCTAAACTAGATGTATATTTCATTAAAATATCATCTTTAATTTTTAAACCGTCTACAAATTTTTTAAAATCTTTATCTGCACATGCATCTTGAAAAGAGTGAATTAAGGCAGTTAAATCAGTTTTCATTAATTCTTCTTTTGCATTCATTTAACCACCACCACTAAGTACATTTTATCTAAAAATACCTTAAAAGTCTATATATTTAACAGGTTTTTACAATAAAAAAAGACTATTAAGTCTTTTTATTTAAATCTATATTCTTCAAAATCTATATCCATATCGGTTGGTACTTTTGATATAAATGAAATTAAGTTTTCAGATAATGTATCTATACTTGTTTCAAATACTCCTGTTGCTCCTACACTATTTTCATTTATCTTGTTAATTCCAGGTAATTTATTTATCATAGCAATATTGCAATTTTTTGGAATAAAGTATTCTACTCTTGCTTTTTCTCCACTTAAAGAAACATCTATTGTTAAAGCATGACCTCTATCTCTAATCATCATTAGCATTCTTTTATTACTTACACAAACTATTTCAGTTATTCCTATATCTAAATCATTTGGTATTTGATCAAAAAATTCTTTAAATCTTTCAGTCGGTACTCCACGAAGAGATATTGGTTCATTATTATTATTTGTTTTTTCTTCAAGTAAAGGTATTGATTGCAATAATTGTTCATTATTGACTATTGCAGAATGCATACAGTGTAGCATTTCATTTGTAGTTGTTGCTGAACTCATTGGATTATGCCAACTAAATGCATATCCAATATAATTTCCTTTAACTTGATTTAAAAAATTTTCATCCATATTACTGATGTAATTTCTATAAAAATTTCTTAATTTATTAATATCTATTCCACAAGCATAAAATGCTTTTTTAGCTTCTTTTTCTACTGTTGTTATTCTTTGTAATTCATATGATTCTTTTCCAAATAAATCTAAAGCAATACATTTTAATTCACTAAATATATAGTTTAATGATTCATCTAATTTATCAGTATATTCTACTAGTGAATCTCCATCTATATAGTTTGGTGGTACCATATTATACATTTCTTTTTTTATTCTTGTATCTGTTTCAAAGAAATGTTGAAATTTAACTAATGTTTCTTCCATTTTTTCACATCCTATAATTATTATATCATTTATTTATGATGTAATGTAGAATTTTCATCTTCAGCACTTTCTATTTATCAAATTAATGAACGAAAGATGATTTGTAATTTACCGTACAAATCGTTTTTTTTTACACTAACTTATATATCCATTCTTTATGATAATCATGGCAGTAATGCTGTCACTTCTCTATGGGTACAGTTTCAATCTTTAATTTATTATTTTTTATTTTAATAGTAATTGTCCCCGTTTTATCTGTTCTATATATTTTAGAATCTTTTAATATATCTATTACTTCTTTATTTGGATGATTATATTTATTATCTTTGCCAACACTTATTAAAGATATTTTAGGTTTTATTTCATTTATTAATTCTTTACTTGTAGAAGTATTAGAGCCATGGTGTCCTATTTTTAAAATATCAATATTACCTATATCATAATTATCTAATAATAATTCTTCTGCTTTAATAGATGCATCTCCAGTAAATAACATTTTAATATTTTTATAAACTACTAAATATATTTGACTACTATCATTTTCATCTTCTAAATCTTCATTTAATTGTATTAATTTAAAATCACCAATATTAAAGTATGTACCTTGATAACCTATAATAGTATTTTTATTAATAATTTGTTTTTCTAAATAATTTATTCTATTACAATTTATTACTATTTTTTTAACTTTATAATTATCTATTATTGTTTTTGCTTCTCCTATATGATCTCTATCTCCATGAGTTATTATCATTAAATCTATTTTTTTAATTCCACTACTTTTTAATGTTGGATAAATAGTATTATAAAAAATATCTCCTTCAATATATGCGTTACCACCTGTATCTATT
>CALYOH010000048.1 GCA_945228905.1 uncultured Caryophanales bacterium | reverse complement strand
ATCTTTCGATGGAGTCATATTGTATATTGAACACTAACCTTAATCAGGAATTAATATTCCACTTAGGATTTTAATAGTAGTAGATTTTCCTTCTACATTTGGTCCAATATAACCAACTATTTCTCCTTCATCAATAGAAAAAGATATATCTTCTACTGCTTTCACTTCTATAAATTCTCTCTTAAAGAAAGACTTTATAGATTCTTTAAGTCCACTCTTCTTTTTAGCGACTTTGAAAGTTTTCGATATCTGCTTTACCTCGATGAATGACATTTTTTATTTTCACTCTCCTTCCAACGCAAAAAAGCCACATATTTGTGACATAGGGTCATAAATATCTAGCTTAATTGCAAAAACGTCATATTCAATTATACATATTTTATTAAAATAATCAATACCTTAAAATCTATTTTCGTTAAAAAAAGTAAAGATTTACTCTTTACTTTTTATCTTGTTCTATGATGTTCGTCTTCTGCCTCTTCTTCTTGTTCTATATATTCATCCATCATTTCAGTAACTTGGTTACCGTATTTACCTTTTCTCATTCCATCTTCCATTGTTGCACAAATTCTACCTGCCATTGCTGTTGCAGTTGCTGCAGCAATTAGAGTTGTTGCCATATCAGATGGAAGTGCTGATAATGCAGATACATGAGCAGCTGTTACTCCTTGTAGAGCTTCTCCAATTTCCATTATTTCTAATGTAGCATCATTCATATTAGCAATTGCATCTGGATGAGCTGCAATATATTGCATAGCTTCTTCTACTGCATGTAAATCAAATTGTGGATGAGTTTGAGCATATTGTCTTAATATTGGTAAACTACTATTTACAACATCTAATAATGTTGATTGAGAATCTGCTGATAATTGAGCCATTTCTCTTAATGCAGTTTGTTGATCAATTACTCCTTGTCCATATCTAGTCGCTATATCATTTGCTCTTTGTGTTACTTGTTCTCCAAATTGATTATACATTGCATGTGATGCATCATCTAATTGACGATATTGATCACCGAATTTCCATCCAGTTGTATCTAAGCTTGCTCTTTCTGATGTATTAGCTGCACCTAGAACGTCTTGTCTTTGTTGAGCGGCCATTCCTTCTCTATATGTATCACTATGACCAGTTATTGTTTGTCCTTGTTGTCTTACGTTCGCTGCTGTTTGATCATTTACTGCATTTGCATCTGCTATTTCTTGATTCTTAGCATCTACATATCCACCTTGTTCAATTTGATGAACTCTTATTGCATTAACTGCAGATACTACAGCCGTTGTTACTGCAATAGTTGTAAATAAGTCTCTTATAAATGGATCGTCTCTATAATCTAATACTTCTGCTAATGGAGTATAGTATTTTTGACCAACTGATCTCTTACCATATAAACTTCCTTTTATTTGTGTATTCTTAGCAAATGTTTTTTCCATTCCTACGAATCCATCTACTATATCTTGGTCATTTTCTTTATCTAATCCATCATTTAATTGTCTTCCGTATCCTGCAAGTTCTGCTTGTAATTCATTATCGAAATCATTATTCTTTCCGAATCTCATACCAACATAACTTAACTTAGTTGATACTGCTTTGAAGTCTTCTTCTAATCCGTGGATTCCTCCAGATAATAATTCATTTGCTTCTTTTCTTGCTTTTAAGATATTCTTGACATTAGTTGATGATTTATGTAATAAGTCAGCTCTTGTATTTTCTAGAGCTTGTCTTTCAGCTTCTCCGATATGTCCTTTTCTTAATTGTTCATCTATTGCTTTAATTTGACTTAAGTATGCGAATAATTCTTCATAGTTTTGTCCAATTAAGGCATTTAATTTTTGAACTTTTCTCATTCCATATTCTCTTAATCTACCTAATATTAATGGATTGATTTGATTATTCATATCAGTCTTTAGAACACTACCTCTATATTCAGTAAATAGTACTTCTAATTCTTCATCTGTTAAAGCATTTACTCTTCTTGCAAGTTCTGTCATTACTTCTCTACCTCTACCTGATGTAAAGATTGAGTGGAATAATTTTCTTGAGCCACCGAATAATAATTTCATAGTAGCTGGTACTAAATGAACTATATTATATAGGTAATTACCTGAATGTAATTCATCACTAAATTGTTTAGCTACTTTAATATTTCTAGCTTGATATTTTTTAGCATCTCCACTTCTAATATCAAGACCATCAGTTAATTTAAAGATTATTTCTTCTAGATGTGGTTTTCTCTTTCTTTCTGATTCTTTTTTCTTTAATTTAACATCTACGTATTCAATATTTATCTTTGGATTTTTAGATTCTCTTGCTAATCGATTAATTGTTCTATCTATATCTATAGATATCTTCATGCAATCATGTCCTAAGATATTAGTTATAGTTTTATCTTCTAGAGTAATTCCAAATCTATTTAAGATATCTGTACTTGCATATAATTGTCCATTATCATTAATATCTCTGTATAGTGTTAGAGTTATTTCTTCTTCTGAACCTTTAGTCTTAGTTAATTCAACATCTTTATATTCTATTCTTATCTTTGGATTAGTTGAATCCTTAGCAAATAGATTAATCATTTTATCAACTTCAGGAGTAATCTTATTACAGTCAAGTCCTTCTACTTTAAATATTTCTTTATTCATTGGAATAATATTAAATCTATTTAAGATATCTAGGCTTGCATATAATTGTCCATTATCATTTACATCTCTAAATAATGTTAATACTATTTCTTCTTGTTGTGGTTCTTTTTTCTTTTTCTTCTTTAGTTTAATATCTCTATATTCGATTTTAATTATTGGATCTTTTGATTCACCTGCTTTTTGATTTATTACTTGATCTGTTTCAAGAGAAATCCTTTGACAAGGTTTTCCTAAAATATTTCTAGTTATCTTATCATCAGGTGTAATATCAAATCTATTTAAGATTTCTAGGCTTGCATATAATTGCCCATTATCATTTATATCTCTATATAATGTTAGAGTTATTTCTTTTGGTTTATCTTCTTTTTCTTCTGGTTTTTCTTTCTTAAGTGTAATTTCTTTATATACTACTTCATATTTTGGATTAGTAGAACTATTTGCTATTCCATTTAGGAAAGCATCTGTTCCTCTATCAATTGGATGTGTATTTACTCCATCAATTACTGTTGAATCTCCATCAAATCCAATTGAAAAATTAGTTAATACTTCTTCTGATGTATATAATTGATCATTATCTTCTTTATCTACGTAGATTACTATTTCTCTTCTTTCTACTGGAACTACTTCTGTAGTTTTTTCTTCTACTGGAATTAGTCCTTTTTGTCCTAAATGAATATCTACTTCATCTACTATATATGGTGAATAATCATTATCTTGATTTCTTTTTATATATTCAGCATCTTCATCACTTATTGGATAACATAATGCTCCATTTATTCTTACATCTACACCAGATTCCATAATATTGAATCTTGTTAAAACATTCTTTCTTACATAGATTAATCCATCATTATCTAAATCTCTAAATAATGTTATTTTATCTGTTAATCCAGGTCTACTATTTAGATTTTCTTCTTCTTTAGTTTTAGCTTCATCATCTAATACTATTTCGTCATCTTGTTCTTCTTGTTTTCTTTTTCCTAAATGAACATTTCTTACTTCTAAGTCATAAGGAGAAACTTCATTATCTTTATTATCATCGATATCTAAAGCATCCTGTTGAGTCATTCTATAGCATGGCTCTCCATCTATTATTACTGCTTCTCCTAACTCTTCAAGATTAAATCTTGCGAATACTGATTCATTTGCATATATTTCATTATTATCTAAATCATAATATAAAGTAATCTTATCTTTTTCTTTTTCTATAAATGAATAGTCTTCTATTTCTTCTTTATCAAATTTTTCTAGTTCTTCATTTATCTTTTTAGCAATTTCTTCTTTACTTGAATTATTTTCATTATTTAGATTTTTCTTTTCTTCTTGTTTTTTTACTAATTGTTTTTGTTTTTCTAAATCTAATTCTATACTTACTACTTCATATGGAGATATTTCATTATTAGCATTATTCATAATATAGCTTAGATCATCTTCAAATAATTCAAAACATACTGCTCCATTAATTCTTACTTCTTCTGATTGAGGTACAATATTGAATCTTTCAAATACATATTTTCTTGTATATTTCTTACCTGTATTTGTATCAGTAAATATTGTTATTCTATCAATTAGACCTCTTCTTTGTTCGCTATTTAGTGAAGCTTCTCTAATCTTATTTACCTCTAACATATCTTCTGGGGCTTTTAATGTTTCTTTATTGTTATTATTATTTTGATCTTCTTTTGGATTCTTTATTTTAATAACTTCAGCTTCTTCTGCTTTACGTTTAATAGCATCAATATCTTTCTTAGACATTGTAGTCTTTCTAGGCTTACGGGCTTGATATACTTTTGGATCAACATGATATAAGATTTCAATTGAATCAAGTACAGATACTTCTTCTTTAGTTCCTGCTTGGTGTCTTGCAATTTCTCTTCTAATTTCTTTTCTTGCATCATCTAATTGTTTTTGTTGTTCCTTAGTTCTCTTACTTGCTGGAATTTCAACTATTTCTTTTAATCCTTTACTTTCAAGTACTGCATTAATTAAATTACGTTTACGCATTACTTCAGTAATTTCTCTATATTCTTGTGCTGATAATCCTAATGCAGCAGCTTCTTTTAAATCTTTTTCTAAAGCATTCTTTCTTCTCTTTAATGAAGCTAATTGCTTTTTATATTCTTCAATAGTTCTTCTTACATAATCTGAATGAGCATTTTCTTGTAATTTCTTTTGAATATACTCATCTGTAATTCTCTTATAGTCTTCATCTGTTAATGGTTCATCTGTATTTAGTTTCTTGTTTTGTTCAATCATTAAGTCTCTTAGTTTTTCATATGATTTTTCATATTCTGAAACTGCTTTTCTTAATTCTTCTTCTATTTCTATAATTTGATCATCCATTAATAGAATTGCATTTCTAAATTCTTCTAAGTCAGTTGTTCTTGATAATGTTTTCTCTAATTTTTCAGTTTTTTCAATTAATTCTTTTAATAGTTTTAATCTTTCTGCATTATCTGTAACTTTATCTAACTTACTTCTTAAATCAACTAATTCATCATATGATTCTTCTGCTGTTTCTTGTCCTTCTGGAGTTTGTTTAGTTGTTTTTTCTGGTTTCTTATCTATTACAATATCTTCATCAGATAATTCACTGATTCTTCTTTCTAATTCTCTTATAAAGTCAATTTGTGGATTTTGTACTGCTGGTAGATTCTTCTTTTCTGGGTTTTCTACTACAGGATCAGTTGTTCTTCTTCCAAGACCTTCTATAAAGTCTACTTTTGGATATTGTACTGCAGGTAAGTTTTTCTTATTTTCTACTTCTGCAGGTGAATCTTTCTTAACTGGTTCTTCTTCTATTTTTTCTTCAGATAATTTTTTTACAGTTACTGGAGGTAAATTTCTGATTAAACCATTTAATTCATCTTCTAGTCTTCTAATCTCTTCATTTAATTGTCTAACGCTTTCATCATAGCCTCTTACACTATCTTCTTTAGCACCATCTTCTTCTACTAATAGTTTTTTATGGTCTACAAGATTTCTTATTTCTTGCTTATGTTCTTCTATTTCATCTCTAATTTCTCTAATTCTAGCAAGAGTTACAAATACATTATCTGCTCCCTCTTTAGTAATTAATCCTTTTTGTTCTGCTTCATCTAATTTAGCTGCAATCTCATCTACTGTAGATGCTTCCATTAAACCATATCTTTCATAATATGCAGCAATATCTTCTGCTTCTTTTTGATGTAATTCTTCATATGCATCTGTTATTCTTTCTGCATATACTTCAGTATCTTCTTGTTGACGTGATAATTTTTCTCTTAACTTGTCATACTCTTCTTGAGGAGCTCCATCTATTGCACCAAATTGATCTCTAATTTCTTCTTCCATATCAAATGACTTTTGATATGCTTCTAAAGCCTCTTCATAACTTAGTGGAGTTTTAGTTACTACAAATGCTTTGTAATTTCCATCTACGTCATATGATACTTCTAAATCAGTTCCATCACCTTGGTAATTTCCAGATTGAATAGCTAATTCGATAATCTTACTTCTTATATCTTCAGATGATAGTCTATCTCCTTTTACTTCAAATTTACCAGAGCATACTAATTCTTTAGATTTTTTAACTGGTACTTTTTTACCATTGACTTCTATTATTTCAATATCTTCCATTCTCATAACTACACCACCTATTAATTGCTTTTCTCATCTATTTGAATTAAAACATCATTTACCATTTCTAATTCTTTTTCATCAGTTATATTTTCTAGTTTAATAATAGGTGCTGAAGGATTAAATGATTGGACATATATATTTTTTCTTCCATTAGAAGCTGTTGTATTATCAGTAAATCCAACATAACTTTTCATAGTATCATCACTATCAAAAGTAAATAGTATATTGCACTCTATTTCTCTTCCATCTTTAATCATTGTAATCTTCTCACCATCTAAATCAAAATCTTTGATTTCTATATCCATAAATACCTCCACTATCTTTGTACATTATTCTATATAAGTGTATCATTACACAAAAAAAAAGTCAATTTAATTGACTCTATTTTAACTAGTAATTTGAATACCTATTAAATCACCTTTTTTAGGTTTTTGTCCTGGCTCAATTGTTATGAAATAGTATAGTTCAGAACTCTCTCCTGCAGGGAATGTTTCTGGCTCTATAATGGTTGTTTTTTGATTAACCATTAAGTTATTTTCTCCTTCTTTTGTAGTTGATACTCTTATCTTAATATCAGTTGGATTAACTATTGCGACTACAGGTTTAATATCTATTTCACTTATATTGTTTCCTCTATAATTAGTTAGTTTTAAAATGTATTGACCTTTATCACTTGATAGTTCTTTTAAATCAATATTTAGTATTTCTTTAACTCCTTCTCTCATTATAGGAATTACTAAGTCTGGATTAATATCATTTTTATGTATTTCATGTTGTCTTATTACTAATCCCGTTAATACTAATACAACTACTAATAGGAATACAAATACACCAACCATTATTTTATATGATAATTTGTCTTTAGATGCTTCTTTCTTTTTTTCTTTATTTATTTTTTTTACTGTACTTGGTTTTTTACTTGCTTTTTTGATTTCATCTGCTTTAGTTCTTTTTGTCTTATTCTTTACTTCTTCTTTTGCCATACTTTCACCTATTTGCTTTCTAATCTTTCTTTAACAATGTCGTATAAGTTATCTAACTTTTTATTTTCTTCTTCTGTTAATGTTGATTTTAATAATGCTGTTGAAATATCTTCTTCTATTTTAGATTTATTATTTACTGTATAATTTAATACATATTCTCCATCTATTTTACTTATTAAATTATCCATTATTTTAATTTGAAGTATCTTTTCATTTGAATAACTATTCTTTTTAATATCTTTATATTTAGATGAATAATTAATATCATATGTCATTTTATCTAATTCTACATTACCAATAATAGACATTGTATTTTCATCTTTTTGATATGCTAAATTACCTATCTTCTTACCTACAGTATCTTTAATATCTAATGTAATCTTTTTATCTGTAATTGTTGTATCCATTGAGTATTTTACTTCATTATCTTTGATATATGAGAATGTTCCTTTTTTATCATTACCAATATATACTAATGAATCTTTTTTATCTCCATTTAAATGAACTATTTCATACTTTAATGGATTATTAAATAATTTAGATGTATAAATACTAAAAGTAATTGTCTCTTTATTTTTTAAGTATTTCTTTTTAGTATTTACTTTAGTACTTTTAAAGTTTTCATCAATACTAGATAATATTTTATAAGCTTTTTCATCTGATTTTAGATCTTTAAGAATATTATTTAATATTTCTTTTACTCTTTTATCTGTTAATTCTAATGTTACTTTATTAACTTCTTGATTATTTAAACCAATATTTGTATTTGTATTATATATTTCAAAGTAATCCTCTTTTAGATTATTTTTTAATGATTCAAATATAAAATTATATAAATAATTAATATTAGATTTAGTAGTATTTTCTTCATCTAATATTTCAAAGTAATTAGAACTACCTTCATTAACATAGTTCTTTACTATACCATTTACTAGTAAATATTCTGTTGAATTGTTTATATAATATTTAGCAGTTAAAATATCTTTTGTATTAGTTTTAGATATTACTTCTAATAGAGATGATTCTTCTTTTGCATTTTCAGATATTTTAAATGTCGTAGTTAAATTATTAGAATTATTTATCATATTTAACTTTTTAACATATTCTGGATCTGTTTTACTTTTATTATATACATATTCACTTTTAGTTGTACTTTTATATGTACCTTCTATTGTAAATGTATCTCCTAAATCATATTTAGGATTTAATTCTAGTATATTTTTACTTTGATTTTTAATAATATCTATACCTTGAGAATATATATAATTTGGTTTAGATATTTTATCAAAATATATTCCTGTATAAATTAGAGAGAATGCTACAAATACTATTAAGATTAAAAATAGAATTATTACAACCTTACTTTTCATATTATCACATCCTATCTATTTAATTATATCAAAAAAGAAGTAAAAGTCAATTTTACTTCCTTTATCTAGACTCTGTTATGATAGCAAGTTTTTCTGTAAAACTTACTTTTTTTGGAGTATCTATTTTTTCATAAGTTACTTTTATTTTCATTTGTGTTTCTTCATCTGGTTCTAATATCATACCTTTAACATCTGTATATGTTATTTTTACTGGTGATATAGCTGATGAAAACTTATTAGAATATTCAGGGCTTTCTATTATATCTATTACTTCTCCTGATATGTTACAAGCATTTTTTATTGTTACTAAGTATAATATTTCAGCATTGGGAT
>CALYOH010000047.1 GCA_945228905.1 uncultured Caryophanales bacterium | reverse complement strand
AATCTAGATAGAGTAAATGATATTATTACTGAATTAGAAGGACAAGTTGGACCATTAAAAAGACAAAGTAAAAAAGCTCAAGAATACTTAGACAATAAAAAAGGTCTAGATAAATATGAAGTAGCATTACTTGCTTATGATATAGAAAATTTAAATACAGAACTAGAAAATAATAAAAAGAGAAAAGAAAAACTTGATAATGAAATTTTAACAATCTCAAATGAAAGTAATAAAAATGATGCTAAATATTTAGAAGATACAAATTTACTTGAAAAGAAAGAAACAGAAAGACAAGAATTAAATAGAGAGTTATTAATAGTATCAGAAGAAAGATTAAAACTAGATAGTGAAAGAAGTCTATTAGTAGAAAGAAGTAAATCAAATCAAGAAGAGGAAGAACTAAAAGAACAAATAAGAAGAATAATAGATGAAAAAGAAAAACTATCTGGAGAGTCTAAAACATTTGAAGAAGAACTTAATTCAATAAGTAAAAATCTACATATAAAAGAAGAAGAATATAATAATACATCTAAAGAGTTAGATAATTATAAATCAAAAAAGAATATGTTAATGAATGACTATTCAAGACATAATCAAGAAATAATATCTATTAATCATAAAATAAATACATTAAATAATGAAATAGAAAATGGTAGTGATTTACCTAACAGTGTAAGAACAATATTAAAAGAAACATCACTTACAGGTATTCATAATACTATTGGTAATATACTAAGTACTGAAGAAAAATACGTAAAAGCATTAAATACTGCAATAAGTGGTTGTAAGAATTATATAATTACAAAAGATGAAGAATCTGCAAAAAGAGCAATTAACTACTTAAAAGATAATCATCAAGGAAGAGCAACTTTCTTCCCATTAAATGTAATTAAAGAAAGATTTGTAGATAGTGAAACAATTAATATATTAAAAAACTCTGCAGACTATTTAGGTATTATGTCAGACTTAGTTACTTATAATAGAGAGTATGATAATATAGTTAAAAATCAATTGGGAAATGTCTTAGTAGTAACAGATATTAATTCAGCTACAAGATTATCTCATATGATAAAAGCTAAATATAAGATAGTTACACTAGATGGTGATGTAGTAAATGTAGGAGGTTCTCTTACAGGAGGATCTTCATACCAGCAAAAGAGTGTAGTAATGTTAAAACAAGAATTATTTAATTTAAATAGTACTTGTAGTTTACTAAAGAAAGAAGAAGAAGAAATACAAGTAGAATTACAAGATAATTCTAAAGAAATAACTACACTAGAAGATAAGTTATTTACTCTATCTAGAGAAAGAGTAAGTTTAAAAGAAAAATATGATAGAAAAAATAGTGAGTTAGATGAAATAAAAAATAGAATAGTAAATATTTCTAAAGAATATGAATCATTAGAATCAATTCATAATAATTCTATTAGTGAGAAAGAACAAGAATTAATAAAGAAATATCATGAAAAGACAGCTTATAAAGAACAATTAGAATTAAGAATAAATAACTTAGATGATGAAATAAGTAACTTAAAAGACAGAATAGAAAGAGCACAAGCAGATGAAAAAATTAAGAATCATCATCTACATGAATTAGAAAAAGAATCTCAAGAACTAGAAGTAAATAATAATAGAATAGATGTCCAATTAGATAATATGTTAAATACATTATCACAAGATTATGAAATGACATTTGAAAGGGCAAAAAGTGAATTTAGTCTAGATATAGAACCAGAAGATGCAAGAGAAAAAGTAAATACTTATAGAGCTAATATTAAGAAGATTGGTATGGTTAATCTAGAATCTATTGAAGAATATGAAAGAGTAAATTCAAGATATGAATTCTTAACAAAACAAAGAGAAGACTTAATAGGCGCAGAAGACACATTACTAGAAATCATGAATGAAATGGATGATGTAATGAAAGAAGAATTCAAAAATACATTTGAAAAAATAAAAGTAGAATTTGCTAAAGTATTTAAAGAATTATTTGGTGGAGGAACAGCAGATTTAAAATTAACTAATCCAGAAGATTTATTAAATACAGGAATAGATATAGTCGCATCTCCTCCAGGAAAGAAACTAACTACAATAAGTTTATTATCAGGTGGAGAAAAAACGCTTACCGCAATAAGTTTATTATTCGCAATATTAAATGTAAGAGATATACCATTCTGTTTATTTGATGAAGTAGAAGCAGCTCTAGATGAAGCAAATGTAGAAGGATTTGGTAATTATCTAAACCATTATAAAGATAAAACACAATTCTTAATAATTACACATAAGAAAAAGACAATGGAATTTGCTAATACATTATATGGTATAACAATGCAAGAATCAGGCGTATCTAAATTAGTAAGTGTTAAATTAGAAGATGCTCATGAAGTAATATAAAAAAAGAGAAGAATTAATCTTCTCTTTTTTATATCTCTCTCATTTCATCTTTTCCTTTAAATGGATTTTTAGGATCAATATGATCTATAAATAAAATTCCATTTAAATGATCTAATTCATGTTGGAAACAAATTGCTAAGTCTTCTCTAGCTCTTATATGTACTTTATTACCATCCATATCATAAGCTTCCATTGTTACTCTAGCAAATCTTGGAACAATTCCTTCAACAGGTCTATTTACACTTAAACAACCTTCACCTTCAGCAACATAAATCATTTCCATAGAATTACTAATAATTTTAGGATTGATTAAAATATAATTTTCAAATTTACCTTCTTCATATTCATAGACAACTACAAAATATCTTTTTGGTATTCCTAATTGTATAGCAGAAAGTCCCATTCCTGGACGTAAATCATACTCTTCAGATAATTTTGGAATTTGACTATTATGTAAATATTCAATCATTGTATCAATATTCTTTTTATCTTCCTTAGTTAGAGGAAACTTGACTTCTTTACTTACAAGTCTAAGTCTTTTATCTGCTTCATCTAATATATCTCTTGTCTTTAACATCTAACCACCTCAGTATTATAATTTTAACAAATATAAATTAATTTGAAAAGTCTATTTCTTTTTTTGATAAGATTTATTTCTCTTATATTTACTAATAATACTTCTTATTTTCATATTAGTAACAAATTCAATTATAAAGTCTCCTCCTATAGAATCAACTTCATCTAAATCATCAAGTAAATCACCTAAATCAGTAAAGGCACCCTTATAAGTTCTAGAATCAAAATAATTCTTTATTCTAGATATTTTTCCTTCAATAATATTATCTTCTATAACTTTTTTAAAACTTTTACTTTCCCATAAAGGTCTAAATGCTTTTACAGTCTTTTTATATCCATAATCTTCATCTAATAGATTCTTATTAAACATATTGAAGAAGTCTTGTACATCTTTATCTGGAATAGTACCATCAAAAGCCTTAATTTCTTGTAGTGCTTCAGTGGTTTGTACAGTATTAATTACTTCATCTAATACTTCCATAATTCTATAATTGTAGTATTCATTGCTTTTCTTTTCAAACTTAATACCATCTACTTGTAAACCACTACGTACATAAGCAAATACCTTATCTTTATCTTCTTTTATAGAATAACCATTAACATATCCTTTTATTATATGTCCCATTTCATGAATAAAAGAATTTAATAATCTAGTAATACCTACATGATCAATAGATGCTGCTATAAAAGGTTTATCATTTTCTAATTTTAATTGACCATCTTCTAAACATATATAACTACCTAAATTAGATACAGCGTAAGTTGCCATTTCACTAGATTCAGCTCTTTCATCATATTTAAATTCTTGTAGATCAATATTATTTCTATTTAATATTTCTTTAATAGTACCATGTTCAAATAAGATATCTGTATTTAAAAATGCTTTAGATACAATATCTTTATGATTACCATATATAGATAGTAAACCATATAGACCAAGAATAAAGAAACCATCAATTCCAGAACCATCTGGGAATTTTTCATTTACTATTTTTTTAGCTAATATATAGTTTTCTTCCATAGTAATCACCCCATAAGTATTTCGTATTATAACATAAAAAGTGTAAAATACCAAGATTTTCTTTACAATTAAAAACCCTTATTAATAATAATTATCCTATTTTATGATATATTTATAGTAGAAGGGAGTATACATATGAAGAAATTAATAAAATACATAGATAAACCATTACTTATAGTTACTGTTATTTTATTTATTGCTGGATTAATAATGGTATTTTCTGCTTCAAATGTTACTGCCTATATGTCTTATGCAGCAAGTCCATATAATTATTTTATTAAACAAGGATTAGTACTTTTAGGAGGATTAGTAGCCTTCTTAGTAATAATAAATTTTAGTACTAAATCATATGAATTCTTTTCATGGATATTACTCATTGTATTTACTTCAAGTTTAGTAATATTACTGATTTATGGTACCGCTAAAAATAGATCAATAAGTTGGTTTGACTTTGGATTTTTTAGTTTACAACCATCAGAATTTATAAAAGTAATAACCATAGTATTTTTAGCTTGCTATTACGATAAAAATAAAAACAAATTAACAGATTGGGGTAAAAGTCTATTCCCAATAGCAACCTGTATAGGTATAGCAGCATTAATATTTATACAACCAGATTTAGGTACTGCGATTATTTATGGTTTTATAGTACTAATAATATTTTTATCTGTACCAATAAAAGGAGAAATAAAATATAAGACACTATTTGCTGGTATAGGAGTTATTGCTGTAGCTGTAATAGTAATGTTTGGTGCAGGAAGAGGAATACTATTAGAAAGACAAATGGAAAGATTTGATTTTAAAAAACCATGCGATAAGATCCTAAGTAATGGTAGTCAAGTATGTAATTGTTATATTGCAATTAATAATGGAGGATTAACTGGTGTAGGTTTAGGAAACTCAACTCAAAAATATTTATATCTTCCAGAAGCATATACAGACTTCATATTCGCAATCATAGTAGAAGAGTTAGGAGTAATGGCAGGAGTATTATTAATACTTTCATATATATTTGTAATGTTTAGAATACTATTAATAGGAAGAAAATGTCCTAACAATAGAGGAGCAGTTATTTGTTATGGAGTAGCTTTCTATATATTCCTACATGTCGCAGTAAATCTATTAGGAATAATGGGATTAATGCCAATGACAGGAGTACCATTACCATTTATGAGTTATGGTGGTAGTTTTACATTATGTTTAATCGTAGCTTTATCTTTAGTTCAAAGAGTAAGTATAGAAAACGGATTAATGGAGGAAAATTAAAATGCCAAACATAATGATACATGAAGAAGTTGGATATTATATTTCTAAGAAAATAAATATAAATAGTTATAATTACTATTTAGGTATACTTGCTCCAGATAGTCCAAACTTAGAAGGTTTTGCTCCTAAAGTAGAAAGATGGACTGCTCATGCTAGAAGAAAAGATTATAATGAATGGAGAAATTCTTTAAAAGATTTATATAATAACTATAAAGATAAAATAGATAATGATTTCTTAATAGGATATTATATTCATATATTAACTGATATAGTATTTGATGATTATTTTTATCTAGATATAAGAGAAAAAATACTACAAGATGGATATAAATTAGAAGAGTCACATCAAGTAATGTTAGATGATTATAATAAATATTATTTTAATGAAATAGAAGATATAAAAGAAATATTAAATAGTAGTAATGAATCATTTAATATAAACAATATAAATAAAGAATTATTAATAAAATGGAAAAATAAAAGTATTAATAATTTATCAAAAAATAATACCTCTAAATATATAACTAATGAAGTAATAAATAATTTAAATGAAAAAGTATATAAAGAATTAACTAATCTTATTAGTTGATTCTTTTTTATGTTATGATATAATAACTTGAAAAAATAGTTAAAAAATGATATAATATGACTGCTTTAGAAGAAGAGGAGTAGGGGTGACTATTTATGGTTAAGAAAAATAGAAATATAAAACTAGATAGTAATAAACTTTTAACAAGTGCTGTAGTTGCAACTGGTTTTATATCAATTGTTGCTCTTATAGATACAATAAGACTTAATAAGAATAAGTCTAATAATAATAGTGTAATTATTAGTGAAGATAAAAAAGAACCAGAATCTAGTAAAGCAATGTCATTTAAAGACTTTGCTGCTTCATTAGAAGATGAAATTAAGAAAAGTTCAAGAGTATTTATTATAGGTCATAATAATCCCGATTTAGATTCTATTGGTTCAGCTATTGGAATTCAACATTTAGTAACATCATATGGAAAGAAAGCTTATATAGTAGTAGATGATGATGAAACTAAAATAGAATCTGGTACTAAAAGAATAATCGATGAAAATAGAAAAAAATATAAAATAATAAATAAAAATATGTTTAAAAAATTAATGGATGAAGAAGATTCACCATTATTAATAATGACTGATGTCAATAAAAAAGATATGATTTCTTTAGGAGATTCATTAGATTCATTTAAAAGAATATTTATAATAGATCATCATAGTACAAATGAACAAACAGTTTCAACTAGATATATGTATATAAATGAAGATGAATCATCTGCAAGTGAAATAGTATCTAAAATATTATTAACAAAGAAAATAAAACTAACTCCAGAAGTTGCTAATGCATTACTTACTGGAATCAGTTTAGATACTAAAAGATTTAAACAAAATACTACACCTGCAACTCATGATGTAGCTGAAAAATTAATTGATAAAGGTGCAGATATAGAATATGTAAATAACTTGTTCTTACAAGATTTTGAAACTCATTGTAGAATTCAAAATTTAATAATAAATGGAACAATAATAAAAAGATTAAGTGAATCATTATTATCACCAATTCAAGCATCATTTACATTTAATAGAAATAATCCACTTGAAGAACATGTTCCAGAAGATTATGCTAAAGCTGCAGATCAAATGTTAAAGTTTGCTGGAGTAGATGCATCATTTGTTTTAGGATATATTTCACCAGGAGTAATACATGTATCCGCAAGAGGAAATAAAAAAGTAAATGTTGGTAAAATAATGGATGAAATAGGTGGAGGAGGAAATGCTCAATCTGCCGGTGCAAGAATAGAAACAGATGATATTCAAAAGTTAGAAGATCTAATACTTGAAAAAGCAATGATGGTAATAGGTTCAGATGAAAAAGTTCTAGAAGAACCACAAGTAGTAAAAGTAAAACAATTAAAATATTCAAATAAATAACATTAGTCAGGGGAGATTAAGATGTTGAATACAGTAAGTTACGATATTTATAGTAATAATCCAGTACCATTTAAAAGACAAATAAAATATGTTAAATCATATCATACTGAAGATGGTATATATTTTGATTTAGGTGGAGATTATCCAATTAGAGTCGCAGGTGCTCCAATAGATCCAAAAGAATGTGAAAAAGCAAAATCATATTTAGAAAGAATGTCTTCACCATTAGTAGAATATAAATATGGATCTGTAGTCTTTGGCACAACTCTAGAAGAAGCATTAGAATCAGAAAGAATAGCAGAAGAAAAACTAAAAATATATCAAATAAATTAGAAAAGTTAAAAACTTTTCTTTTTTTTTCTAATAATATAATAGAGGTGATAATTATAACATTTAGATATCGACATAGAAAAGAAATATTAATAGGTATTATATTATTTATATTATTATCAATAATTATAGGTAGTATAGTTTATATAAATATAAATAATAAAGTAGAAGAACCAATAGTAATAGAAAAGAAAAAAGAAACAAAAAAACAAACTAATAAAGAAGTATACAAAGTAGATATAAAAGGTCAAGTAATAAATCCAGGAATCTATTCTTTAAATTCTAATTCTAGAGTAATAGACGTAATAGAAAAAGCAGGAGGTCTTACTGAAAATGCAGATACTTCAGTAATCAATCTAAGTAAAAAAATAAATGATGAAATGGTAATTATTATTTATAGTTATGATGAAGTAAAAGAATTTGGAAAAACTAAAGAAAAAGAAAAACAAGTACTAACAGAATGTAAAAATAATGAAATATATTCTTTAGAAAATAATGCTTGTATTGAAATAAAAGAAACCACAACTATAAGTGGAAAAATAAATATAAACACCGCAACAAAAGAAGAATTAATGACACTTACTGGTATAGGTGAATCTAAAGCAAATGACATTATAAAATATAGAGAAACAAATGGTCCATTTAAAACTATAGAAGACTTAACTAAAGTAAATGGTATAGGAGAAAGTACTCTTGCTAACATTAAGGAAAATATTACTACAGGATAGATTATTTATATTATTATTTATCATTGTATTGATAATAACTACTATAAGAATAATAATACCAAAACATTCACTTTATAATACAAGTACTAATACATTAAAAGGAACAATTATAAGTATTCATAAAATAGATGATAATTATAAAATAATAGTAAAAGGAAAAGAAAAAGTAATAATAAATTACTATTCTAAAAATAATATTAATTTAAATATAGGGGATAAAATAAAAGTAATAGGAGAATTTATTATTCCATCTACTAATAAAGATAAATATCTATTTAATTATAAAAAATATCTCTATAGAAAGAATATTTTTTATATAGTAAAAGCAAATAAAATAATTAAACTAAGTAATAATAAAAATATATATTATTTTATAAAAAATATAATAATAAAACATATAGATAATGATCCATATCTTAATACATTTCTAATAGGAGATAAAGAATATATAGATAATAAAGTAATAAGATCATATCAAGAAAATGGTATAAGTCATTTATTTGCCATATCCGGAATGCATATAACATTACTTGTAGGATTAATATCTAAAATATTAAAAAGATTATCTTTTAGAGAAGAATCTATTTTTAAATATACAACCATATTCTTATTAATATATTTATTCTTAGTAGGACTATCTCCATCTATATTAAGAGGAGTATTATTTTATATAATGTTTTCTCTAAATAATATTTATTATTTTTATATAAAAAAGATAAATCTATTTTTATTAATAATATCTATATCATTATTAATTAATCCTAACTTTATATTTGATATAGGTTTTATTTATTCATATTTAATAAGTTTATCTTTAATAATTATGTCTAAAGAATTATCAGATGATAATTATATTATTTCTTTATTAAAAGTATCTCTATTATCATTCTTTGTAAGTATCCCAGTAACACTATATAGTTTTTATCAAATAAATATTCTAAGTATAATTTATAATCTATTATTTGTACCATTAATAAGTATTATTATATTTCCTTTATCTTTAATAGTATTTATTATTAAACCATTAAGACCAATCTATAATTTATTAATATATCTATTAGAAAATCTATCTATATTTTTCAGTAAAATAAATATAGGTAAACTAATATTTATAAGATTACCATTCATAGTATATATAATTTATTTAATATTAATTTTAATATATATTTTTAAAAGAAAGAAATTATATATTTATATAGTTATAATACTATTACTAATTCATTTTATAATTCCATATTTTGATAGAAGTGATTATATAAAAATGATAGATGTAGGGCAAGGAGATTCTTTTCTTTTACATTCTAATAATAAAAATATATTAATAGATACAGTTGGTAACGC
>CALYOH010000046.1 GCA_945228905.1 uncultured Caryophanales bacterium | reverse complement strand
TATATTCATAGATTTACTAAGTGATATCCAACTGATGTTTATACTATTGTTAGTGAATAAGGATATGGTGCTAATCCATATATAGAGACAACTAAGAAGCTTATACTTGTTAATGCTCCTGGACCTGGAAGTGGTAAACTAGCAACATGTCTATCTCAACTTTATCATGAAAATAAAAGGGGAATTAACGCTGGATATGCTAAATTTGAAACATTTCCTGTATGGAATTTACCATTAAAACATCCAGTTAATTTAGCTTATGAAGCTGCTACTGCTGATTTAAAAGATGTTAATATGATAGATCCATTTCATTTAGAAAATTATAATATTACTGCTGTTAATTATAATAGAGATATAGAATTATTCCCTGTACTTAGAACTATATTAAATAGAGTTTGTAATAAAGATATTTATAAGTCTCCTACAGATATGGGAGTTAATATGGTAGGATTCTGTATTAGTGATAATAATATAGTAGAAGATGCTGCTAAAAGAGAAATAGTTAGAAGATATTATAATGAACTTAATAGTTATAAGATGGGTATTAGTGATGAAGAACCTTATAAAAAAGTTAAGTTATTAATGAATGAATTAAAAATAGATGAAAATTATTTAGATGTTATTAAACCTGCAATGGAAAAGAGTAAGAAGGAGAACTTACCTGTTATTGCTATGAAGATTAATAAAAAGATTATTACTGGTAAACAAACTGATTTACTTACTCCAGCAGCAAGTGTAGTATTAAATGCTATTAAGTATTTAAGTAAGATACCTGATGAAATAATGTTATTATCTCCATCTGTACTTGAACCTATGTTAAAACTTAAAAAAGATATGAATGATGGTAATAGATTAAATCTTACTGAAGTTCTTACTGCTTTAAGTATTTGTTCAGTTACTAATGATATGATTATGAAAGCATTATCTAATATTAGTAAATTAAATGGATGCGAGGCACATGCTACATATTTAGTTACTAATGGAGATAGGACTTCTTTAAAGAAATTAAAAATTAATCTTACTTGTGAAAGTGAATATATTGAAAATATAGAATAAAGACTTATTAAGTCTTTTTTCATGATATAATTTATATAGGGTGATGTTATGGGACTCATAGATAGATTAAGAAAGAAAAAAGAAGAGTTACTTGCAGCACAAGCAAGACAAAAACTTTTATATGAGGAAAATAGCGTATATCAATTCTATGATAAGAGTTTAAAGATTTCTAATTCTACTAATGGTAGAGTAGTATTAATTACTCCTGAAATTATATTAACTGGTGATGCTACAAGAGGTATTTCTCATAAGAAAATATGTGAATTACTATTAAGTCATGAATTAAATAAAGAAATTAATCTTGATAATTTAGAAGAAGATTATGGTAATTATATTAGTTGTGAATTTAATACTATTTTTATTAGAATGGTATCTATTATAAATAATGTAAGTATTATATATTATCCAAATAATATAAATGAGTTTCAATTAAAAGAATTAAAGAAATTTAAAGAACAAGTAGATGAGTATAATGCTTTACATAAGAGTAGTGAAATGGCTCAAATAGTATTTACGGATAGTGATGGAAAAGAATCCAAAGATTTAGACTTTTTAATTAATAATTTAGAAAGGGGAGTTAGAAATAGTAAATGAAAAAAGAATTCTTCTTTGATTTAAAATTAATAAGTATTTTACTTTTAATAGTATTCATGTTAATATTCTTTAGTGGTGTATTACAACATAATATTATTAAGTATGATTGTTTTACAAGTAATGGATCTATTACTAGATTAGATTATATTAATGTAGTTAGTATTATATTAATAATTATTTCTTTATTTGAGACAATTATTAATGTATTAATTATTCTTAGTAAGAAATCTACTTTATTTGTTAAAATATTATTTATATTATTTACTATTATGTTTAGTATAATGTTTGTGTTCCAATTATATATTTTAAGAGACAACTTTGTTTGTGGAAAAGAAGAGGTGGCATTAATTGAATAACGAAATTTCAAGAGAAAAAGGAATAATTAGAACAAGTATTATAAGTATTATTGCAAATATATTTTTAAGTATATTTAAGATGATTATTGGTCTTATATCTAATTCTATTGCAATTATATTAGATGCTGTTAATAACTTAAGTGATGCAATGTCTAGTATTATTACAATAGTTGGTACTTTTTTAGCACATAAACCTGCTGATAAGAAACATCCATATGGACATGGAAGAGTAGAATATATTACTGCAACTATTATTGCAATGATTATTTTATATGCAGGATTTACTTCATTTATGGAATCTTTTGATAAGATTATTCATCCTACAGTACCTACATATACTTTAGTTACTATTATTATTTTAGTAGTTGCTATTATAGTTAAAATAGTTTTAGGTTTATATGTAGTTGGTAAAGGTAAAAAGTATAATTCTGTTTCATTAATTAATTCTGGTGCTGATGCATTAACTGATGTATTTATATCATTATCTACTTTAGTAGCAGCAATTATATTTATGATGTTTGGTTTAAAGATAGAAGCTTATTTAGGTGTCATTATTTCAATTATAATTATTAAATCTGGTATTGAAATGATAAGAGTAACAGTTAGTCAAATCTTAGGAGAAAGAATAGATAAAGATTTATCTTTAAAAATTAAAAAGACTGTTAATAATTTTCCTGAAGTACAAGGAGTATATGATTTAATTCTTAATAACTATGGACCTGATACTTTAATGGGATCATTACATATAGAAGTTAGTGATGAAATAAGTTCTGTTGAGATAGATCATTTATCTAGAAAGATTACTAAAGTTGTATTTGATGAACATAATGTTATTATTACTGCTGTAGGTATATATTCATATAATAAGAAAGATAAAGATATTATTAAAATTAAAGAAGATATTAATAAGATTATTAAAAAACATAAGGGTATTATTCAAATGCATGGATTTTACGTAAATAAAGATAGTATGGATATTAACTTTGATTTAATATTTGATTTTTCAACAAAAAATAAGAATGAAGTAATAAAACAAATAGAAGAAGAAATTAAAGAAAAGTATCCTAAATATAATATTTTTATTACACTTGATGTAGATATTAGTGATTAGTATGATATACTATATATAGTAAGGTAGTGATACAATGAAGAAATTAATATTAATGATGTTTGGTATAGGTATATTACTTTTAAATATTAATGTATATGCAGTTAATCCAGTAGAGGATGTTGCTAATCAAATACAAGGTAATGTACAACAAAGAGTTAGAGTTTATGATGAAGAGAATAATGAATATCTAACTACTAGTATTAATAGTTTAAGTAAATTAGAAACATCAGTATCTTATGCTAATCTTGCTGATTTACAAAATGATAAACATTATCCAGTAGAAATGATAATTACTGGAGTTGTATCAATTATATTTGTATTTACTATGAGTTTATGTATAGTATTAAATAATAGAAAAAGAAAAGCATTTAACTAATGCTTTTTATTATGTAGTTGATTATTTACATAATAGATTATATGCTGATATATTTAAATTTATTCATTTATATGGTGATGGTTTATTTGATGAAGTTAGTAAAGATATCAATATTTATTTTTAAATTTTCCTTTTGAAAATAATAATATAGAAGAATTAAAATAACTATATGATGGTGATATAGTAGATGTTGATTTTAAGAAGTAAATGATAAAAAAAAATAAACTCAAGAATTATTCTTGAGTTTTTATATTATAGTATTTATTATTTTTTCTTTTATATCTTTAGTAATAGGAATTGCTGCTGCATTATCATGGCCACCTCCATGATATTTTTCAGCTATTATTCTAGAATAGGGTTTATCATCTTTAATATTTCTTAATGATATTTGATTATTATCTAAAGCAATCATTCCTACAACATCTATTTCATTATTATTTTTTAAATATTCTGCTACTTCATTACGATATTCATATCCGATAAAACAGAATCCTACTTTTATATTATCTATTTCTTTTATAAATAAATCTTTTGTATATAATTGTATTTTTTCTAGACTTTGTTTTTTCTTATTATTTATTTCTTCTAATTCTTCTTTAGAAAATATAAGTATATCATAAGTTAATAATTTATTAGTTAGTAGTTTAATATATTTTTCATAACCAATAGCATTATATAGAATTGCTAGATCATGAGCAAGTACTTCATTTTTTTCTTTCCATGTCCATGTATCTTCTAATCTAGTAAATTCTACAAACTTTTCTATACAACTTGTTTTTTCTATTAAATTATTTTCTAATAAATATTTATAATAAATAGAAGTAGCACATTCAGGTATATTGTTTTCTTTAATAGTAATATTTACATTATTATATTTATTAATACCAGAATCTAATGCAGTTTCATGATGATCATAAATATGAATTTTATCTTTTAATTTTTCATCATTAAATAATATGTCTACTAATTCTTTTTTAGGAGATAGATCAGTAATATTAATTAAATCATATTCATATAATAATCCATCTTTATAATCATTTTCTAAATGAATAGATAATTCATTTGGATTTCTATATAATTTATAATCCATATTTTCATATACTAAGTTTCCTAAAACAACGCTTCCCATACCATCTATATCACTTTTATGAGAATATAATAATACTTTCATATAATCACCTGTATCAATTATATCAAATAATTTTAAAAATAGTTTTTAAATATTTACTTTAGATGTTATAATGGAATAGGTGATAAAATGATAGAAATATTTAAAGCAATATTATTTGGTATAGTAGAAGGTATTACTGAATGGTTACCTATCTCATCAACTGGTCATATGATATTATTAGATGAATTTATTAATCTAAGTGTATCAGAAAATTTCTATGAATTATTTCAAGTAGTTATACAACTTGGAGCAATACTTGCGGTAGTAGTTATTTATTTTAAGAGTTTATTTCCATGGGGATTTGGTAAGAGTAAAGATGAAACTAAAAACACTTTAAATCTATGGGGTAAAATATTAGTAGCTTGTGTTCCTGCTGCTATTATAGGATTATTACTAGATGATTGGATAGATGCTCATTTTTATAATAGTGTAGTTGTATCGATTGCATTAATTGTATATGGTATTTTATTTATAATTATTGAGAATAAAAATATTGGGTCTCGTAGTACTAAAGAAGTTAATAAAATTACTTATAAGCAAGCATTACAAGTTGGAATATTCCAATTACTTGCTTTAATTCCTGGTACTTCTAGAAGTGGATCTACTATTATTGGAGGATTACTAATAGGATTAGAAAGAAGCGTTGCAGCTGAATTTACTTTCTTTTTAGCAATACCAGTAATGGCAGGAGCAAGTCTATTAAAATTAGCTAAATATATTTTAAAAGTTGGATTTGTATTTAGTGGATTAGAACTTGGAATATTAATAGTAGGTTGTATAGTTGCTTTTATAGTAAGTATGTTTGTAATTAAGTTCTTAATTAATTACATTAGAAAACATGACTTTAAAGTATTTGGATATTATAGAATAGTTTTAGGTATCTTAGTATTACTATACTTTTTAATATTAAAATAAAAAGAGTTTTAACATACTCTTTTTTTGATTGGAGGATATATGAAGAAAAATGTTACAAAAGATAATTTAAGATTAATGGTATTTTCAAGTGCCAAAGAGTTAGGAGATAAAGTAGATTATCATTTATTAAAAATGTATAATTTAGATCCTGATAAGTATACTTTTAAAGTAAATGTAAATGAATTATGGTTTCAAGATGGACATCAAAAAGTAGAGATAAATGATACAGTTAGAGGAATGGATATGTTTGTTTTAACTGATATTGGTAATTATAGTGTGGAATATCAAATGCATGGATTTACTAATCATGCTTCTCCTAACGATTTATTTTGTCAATTAAAAGATGGTATTGGTGCTTGTAATTGTCATACTAAAAATATAAATATTGTAACTCCACTGTTATATGCAGGAAGACAACATAGAAGAAATACTAGAGAAGCTTTAGCATGTGGAGCAGCATTAAGAGAATTAGATCATTTAAAAGGAGTTAAAAGTTTTATTACATTTGATGCTCATGATCAAGGAGTAGAACATTCTATTAGAAATATGGAATTTGAAAATGCATTTCCTACTAATACAATATTAACTGAGTTTATTAATGATCTTCCTAAAAGTAGATTAAAAAAAATAGTTTTTGTTGCTCCTGATAATGGTGCTACTGGTAGACGTAATGTTTATTTAAATTCATTCAATTCTAAATATATTCATAGAGAAGCAGGAAGTTTTGTTAAACAAAGAGACTATAATAATATGGTAGATGGTAAATATCCAATTATTAGTCATGATTATTCTGGTAATAAGAATCTAGAAGGATATACTGCTATTATTGCTGATGATATGATATCTAGCGGTGGAAGTATGTTAGATGTTATTAATGAATTACATAAATATGGAGTAGAACATATTTATATGATTGTTACTTATGCATTATTTACTAAAGGTATTGATATGTTTAGAGAAGCATATGATAATAAATTATTAGATGGTATTTATACTACTAATTTAAGTTATATACCTGAAGAGTATAAAAAAGAAAAATGGTTACATGTATGTGATGTATCAGAATATATGGCAGAAATTATTTATAATATTCATAATAATTTATCTATATCTGAATTATTAAATGATAAGAGTATTCCAGTAAAATTAATAGAAGAAAAGTTTTCAAAATAAATGTAAAGGACATCAACTTGATGTCTTTTTTTATTATTAATATGTTAATATTAAGATAGGTGATAGTATGAAAGTAAGATGTGAATACTGTAATAACTTAATTGATGATGGAGATGAGAAATGCCCTGGATGTGGAGCCGTAAATAAGAATTATAATAGAAGTGGAGTTGGTGTTCCAACTACAATAGCAGAACTTGAACAATGGTATAAAGATAGGGGATTACCTCCATATGAGACAACTAGATTCTTTATTGGCATTGATTATAAAGATTCTAAAGCTTTTGGTATATATAAAGATTCTAATACTGGTAAGTTTGTTGTTTATAAAAATAAAGATAATGGAGAAAGAGCAATTCGTTATGAAGGTACTGATGAAAAGTATGCAGTTAATGAATTGTATTTAAAACTTAAAGATGAAATTGCTATGAGAAAAGGTGGAAGCAAGAATAGCAGAGTACAAATAAGAGGTAATCCAATATGGTTAATTGTAGCAATAGTATTCTTTGCTGGTATATTCTTATTTGCTGCTTCTCAACCTAAGAGTGGTTATTATAATATTAATGGTGATAATTACTATAATCATGGTGGATCTTGGTATATATATGAAAATAATGATTGGAGAGGAACTTCTAAACCATCTTATACTGGAGAGTTAGATGATTACTATGATGGTGACTCATATTCTAGTGAATCTAATTATTCTGATATTAGAGATAGTGATGTTTATGATTCAAGTTGGGATTCTGATGATTGGGATAGTGATAGTGATTGGGACTCTGGTAGTGATTGGGATTCTGGTGGATCTGACTGGAGTAGTGATTGGTAGTATAAAAATAGTTATAGTCGTTATAACTATTTTTTTATTATTGTTATATAGTTTGTATGATAAGATACGTAGCCAGTTGAGTAGATCTTTGTGAAGCTTAAGAGCATGGGTGGTGTTTGGCTTGCAATAAACAATATTCAAAATATTCAATCAATTAGTTTTATTGATATGACAATAATACCTGCAGGATAGGCAAAAACAAGTACGTATAAAAGAATACAAAAAGATAGTGGTGAATTATTTATACCGATTCTTACAATTATCTATGTTTGGAAAACATTTTTAATCTTTAAATCAAATTAATGAATATGGACCAAGAGGTAATTATTTATTATTAGAATCATATACTTATAGTAATGGTCAATTAACAAGTACTAGAGAAATATATTTAGATGAAGATGTACATTATTCTAAACTAATTACTTTAGATAAATTAGATGTTTAGAGAGCTAAAGTATTAATCAAAAAATATATGAATCAAAAAAAGACTATAAATGTAGCTTTTTTTTTGATATAATTAAAACGTTTAGGAGGACTAATATGAAGATAATATCATGGAATGTTGCAGGACTTAGAGCTTGTTTAAATAAAGGTTTAGATAGATTTTTTGAAGAGGAAAAAGCAGATATTTATTGTTTTCAAGAATCTAAAGTTACTGAGGAACAAAATCCTTTTCACCCTTTAAGATATAAAGAATATCTTTATCCAGCAGAAAGAAAAGGTTATTCAGGAACTTTAATCTATTCTAAAGTTGAACCATTAAGTGTTACTTATGGAATAGGTGATGAAGAATATGATAGTGAAGGTAGAACTATTACTTTAGAATTTGATAATTTTTATTTAGTTAATTGCTACGTACCAAATGCTAAAAGAGAATTAGAAAGATTAGATTCTAGAATGAGATTTGAAGATTTAATGAGAGAATATTTAAGTAATCTTAAAAAGAAGAAAAATGTAGTTTATTGTGGAGACTTAAATGTCGCTCATGAAGAAATAGATATTAAAAATCCTAAAGGTAATAGGGGTAATGCAGGTTTTACTGATGAAGAAAGAGGTAAGATGACTGAATTACTTGATAGTGGATTTATTGATACTTATAGACATCTTAATCCGGAAGGTACTAAATATACATGGTGGAGTTATATGGGACATGCTAGAGAGAATGATACTGGATGGAGAATTGATTATTTTATAGTTAATAAAGAATTTATAGATAAAGTAAAAGATGTAAAAATATATAGTGATGTAATGGGATCAGACCATTGTCCTATTGGAATAGAGGTACTAGATGAAAAATAAATTAAAAGAACTATGGAATTTCTTTACTACATATGAGAAGTGTTGGTTCTTTAGTATATTAATTCTTTCAGTTATATTTGCATTTATATTTCCTGAAGAAGATACTAATGGAGTAAAGGGTTCAATTATAATGATATTATATTTACTTGATATATTTACTAATATATTATGTGAATTATTAATATCTAAACAAAGTAAATGGAATTTTATTGTATCTTTATTTGTAGAAGCAATAGAAATTGCGATATGTGTAATTCTTGCTTATAGATTTGCGACTATGGCAACTACAATATTCTTTTGGATACCAATTGATATTATTAGTTTTATTAATTGGCATAGACATCCAGATGAAGAGAAAAAAGAACTTACTCAGGTTAGAAAACTATCAGGATTAGCTGAAGTATTATGCATAGTAGGTATATTTGTATGGACTATAGTTATTGGATACTTCCTAACATACTTAGATTTTGGTACTGAGTTATTTCATGGTAATAAGACTATTGAAATGGTAGTATGTTATTTAGATGCATGTTGCTCAATACTTGCTATTATGAATGGTGTATTTATATTGTTTAGATTTAGAGAGCAATGGATTGCTTGGATTACAAGTTCTATAATAGAAGGAGTAATTAATGTATTATCTGGACAAATGGTTTTATTAGTACTTAAGTTAGGATATTTAACTAATTCTACTTATGGATATATTAAATGGACTAAGTATATTAAAGAACATAATATAAAAATTGAAACAAAGAAATTATTTAACTAGCGTAAATTTTTAGACTAAAGTCCGTTTTTTAACGGTTCTTTTTCTTTTTCATATT
>CALYOH010000045.1 GCA_945228905.1 uncultured Caryophanales bacterium | reverse complement strand
AACCTATAAAGTAGGTCTCTCTTTTTTTGAGTCCACTTTATAGGTTACATTTTAATTGACATAATCTTTTTTTTGATAGTATATTTAGCACGCACTGTTTAGGAGTATAAGATATGAAATTAGTTGCGGAACAAGTTAAATTCTTAAGAATAAAAATAAAAGAATTATAAAAATAGGTGAAGAGTTAGATGAGATAAATTCTCAATTAAATAATGGAAAATACCAAAGAAAAAGAAATTATGAATTTATAGATATTGGTACAATTTTTACCGGAATATATAATGACGATGTAAAAGAAAGTATCATGCTTATAGATAAAGAGAATACCTTAGTTGAACCTCTCAAAGATTATACAATAGGTATTGGATCAATTGTAAGTATATTGATTAGAGATGAAGATGGTTCTACACAAAAGAAAACATTTGAATTAATAAATGAAGTTACCTCAACAGAAATAGCATCAGATTATGTAGAAAAACTCTCTAGCTTAGGCCAAACACTTTACGGTAAAAAAGCATTTGATATGATTGCAATAAGAAGAAAGAATCAGCCATCTCTAAAAGGTATTGTCAATAGTGTAAATAATACAAATACATTAGAAAATGAGAAACACAAATAGTGTTTCTTGTTTTTATATTAAAAATAATATATAATTAATAGGAATTGAGGGATATCATGAAAATAAAATATACATTATTAAAAGAAGATAAAGATACACATGCAAGGCTAGGAAAAATAGAAACTAACTATGGGACAGTAGATACTCCTATGTTTATGCCTGTAGGTACTAGAGGAAGTGTTAAAGGATTAAGTCCTGAACAAGTAAAAGAATGTCATAGTGGTGTTATTTTAGCAAATACATATCATTTATGGTTAAGACCAGGAGAAGATATAGTTGCTCACTGTGGAGGACTACATAAATTTATGAATTATAATGGGCCTATTCTTACAGACTGTGGGGGATACCAAGTATTTTCTCTAGTAAAAAATAAAAAAGATATTACAGAAGAAGGAGTTAAATTTAAAAGCCATATAGATGGTAAAGAATTATTATTAACTCCAGAAAAATCTATAGAAATACAAAACAAGTTAGATAGTGATATTGCTATGTCATTTGATGAATGCCCACCGGCAAGTGCTTCATATGAATATTTAAAGAACTCAGTAGAAAGAACACTAAGATGGGCTGAAAGAAGTAAAAAAGCTCATAAAAATCCAAATCAATCATTATTTGGAATAATCCAAGGTGGACCAATAGAGGAATTAAGAAAACTATCCGCAACAGAAACAGTTAAGATGGATTTTGATGGATATAGTATTGGTGGAGTTGCTAATGACGGAGAATCTAAAGAAGATATGTATAAAGCAATAGATTATTCAATTCCATATATTCCAGAAAATAAAGCAAGATACTTAATGGGAGTAGGAGAACCGCTTGATATTCTAGAAGGAGTAGAAAGAGGAATAGATATGTTTGACTGTGTGCTTCCTACAAGAATAGCAAGACACGGACAAGCATTCACAAGAGACGGTAAAATACATATAAGTAATGCCAAATATAAAGAAGATTTATCTCCAGTAGAAGAAGGCTGTGACTGTTATTGCTGTAAGAATTATTCAAGAGCATATATTAGACACTTAATTACAGTAGGAGAATCATTTGGAGGAAGTCTATTATCAATCCATAATATAAGATTCTTAATAAGATTAACAGAAGAGATAAGAGAAGCAATAAAGGAAGATAGATTCTTAGACTATAAGAGAGAATTCTTAAATAGATATGAAAAGAAGAAATAATCTTCTTTTTTTATTTAAAAAAATAAAAAAAGTATTTTATTAAATAAAGATATGTTATAATGTAATAGATAAGATAGAAAGGAAGGTTGGTAAAATGTTTGGTAAAAAAGATGCCGCTCAACAACAAGCAGTGCAAACACAAGCTCCACAACAACAAGCACCAGCAGCACAACAAGTTGAAGCTACTCAATCTCCACAAAATATCTATAACAATATAATGCCTGGAAGTAATTCCGGAAGTGCTGATGGAATGGCACAAGACACAAGTGTTACACTAGCGGCTAAACCAACAGCGCTAGAATCAAATGAAAAAGTAAAAAGACCAGTTCATGACTATAGATATACAATAATTAATGGTATAGGAAAAAAAGAATCTGGAACATTTGAAGCAGAATCAGAAAATGATGTTAGAAACTTCTTACTTGGACAAGATTATGAAGTTTTAGAGATAAAAGAAAGAGGAAAATTCGATATAGATATCGGAGGAGATGGAAAGATAGGTGCAAGTGACTTATCATTTACATTAACTCAATTATCTACATATATTAAATCAGGTATTCCTCTAGTAGATTCAGTAAGAATCTTAGCAAAACAAACAACTAAAGCTAACTTAAAGAAAAGCTTTAACCAATTAGTATATCAATTACTAAAAGGAGAAGACTTATCAGATGCAATGTTAATGCAAGATAAAGTTTATCCTAAATTATTAGTAAACATGGTAAAAACAGCTGAAATGACTGGAGACTTACCTTCAATACTAGATGATATGGCTGAGTATTATACTGCAATGGATCAAACACGTAAGCAAATGAAATCAGCAATGACTTATCCGGTTGTCGTATTAACAATTGCTTTCGGAGTTTTAATATTCATGTTAACTTACTTAGTTCCTCAATTTACTGCAATGTTTGAAGACAATGGAGCAGAACTTCCTATGTTAACTCAAATCATTGTTGGAACAAGTCACTTTATAGCAGAAAAATGGTGGTTATTATTATTAGTAATTTTTGTAATTATATTTGTATTATTTGAATTATATAAAAGAGTACAAAAGTTCAGAGAAACAGTACAGATAATGCTTATGCATATGCCAGTAATAAAAGATATAATTATTTACAATGAGATAGCAAACTTCACAAAGACATTTGCCTCATTACTAAACCATGGAGTATTTATAACAGACTCAATGGAAATTCTATCAAAGATTACAACAAATGAAGTTTATAAGAGAATAATTTCAGGAACATTAGAGAATTTAGGTAGAGGAGATTCCATTTCTTCAGCATTTAAAGGAGAATGGGCAATCCCTATAGTTGCTTATGAAATGATTGTTACTGGAGAAACAACTGGTCAGTTAGGTCTTATGATGGAAAAAGTTGCAAGCCATTTCCAAATGTTACATAAAAACGTTATTGATCAAATGAAGAGCTTAGTAGAACCAATACTTATCGTATTCTTAGCAATAGTAGTTGGAATTATCTTAGTATCAATTATTCAACCAATGTTCTCAATTTATAGTCAAATTAAATAAGGAGGTAATTATGAAAATAGTATACTTAATTATCTTCTTTATTTTAGGAACATTATTTGGATCATTCTTTACAGTAATTGGTCTAAGATTACCTAACCATGAAGATTTTATAAAAACAAGAAGCCATTGTGATACATGTCATCATGAATTATCTCTTCTAGATATGATTCCTATACTATCATTTCTATTTCTAAGAGGTAAATGTAGATATTGTCATTCAGGAATAAATTCATTATCAACATATATGGAATTCTTTACAGGAGTATTATTTGCCTTAAGTTTCTATGTATTTGGATTCTCATATGAATTATTAGTAGCTTTAGGAATAGTCGCAATGCTAATAATAATATCAATATCAGATATATCTTATTTTATAATCCCAGATGAAGTATTAATATTTTTCTCAATATTCTTTACTATTATTAATATATTAAATAATGGTATACAAAGTGCATTATTATCAATATTATATGGATTAATGTTATTTGGTTTCATGTATGGAATAATGATAATAGGAAACCTATTATTTAGAAAAGAAAGTTTAGGTGGAGGAGATATTAAATTAATGTTTGTATTTGGATTATTAATTAATCCATTATTGGGATTAGTAGTAATATTTTTAGCAAGTATATTAGCTTTACCTATATCTTTAATAATATTAATGTTTAAAAAAGAAAACTTAGTTCCATTCGGACCATTTCTATTAATAAGTTTTATGTTTATATATTTTACAAGATTAAATTTACCTATAATAATAGAATTTATTAAATCATTTTAAAAGAAAGAAAATCTTTCTTTTTTTTTCTATTTATTGTAGTATAAATATAGGTGGTGATAACATGAAAAATTTATCTATTTTACCAGCAGATACCTATACTGTAATTAATAAAACTATAATTACAGATAAAGATAAAAAGATAATTACAATGTTATATCAACCAATAATAGGATATTCCTCAGTAGCGCTATATAATACATTATTAGATGATTTAGATAAACAAGAATTAATGAGTGAAGATCTAACTCATCATCATTTAATGTCTACTATGCAACTAAGATTAGAAGATATAGTTATCGCAAGAGAAAAACTAGAAGCAATAGGGCTATTAAAAACATATGTAAAAAAAGATAATGTTAATCAATTTGTCTATTTATTATATTCACCTATAACAGCAGATGAATTCTTTAATCATCCAATATTAAATATAGTTTTATATAATAATTTAGGTAAAAAAGAATATGAAAAAGTTTTAAATTATTTTAAAATACCAAGAATAAGTTTAAAAGACTATGAAGATATAACTGCTACATTTGATGAAGTGTTCTCATCAGTTCAAGGAACATTATTAGAAATGAATGAAGATATTACAAAGAGAGATTCTAATAATATAATAATAAATAGAGGAATAGACTTTAATATGATTATTAGTAGTATTCCAGATAGTAGAATAAGTGATAAATGTTTTAATGAAGATACAAAAGAATTAATAAATAGTTTAAGTTTTATATATAATCTTAATACACTAGATATGCAAGGATTAGTAAGAGACTCAATAAATGAAAAAGGACTAATTGATAAAACTTTACTAAGAAAGAATTGCAGAGATTATTATAAATTTGAAAATAGCGGTAATTTACCAACACTTATTTATAATAAACAACCAGATTTCTTAAAGAAACCAGAAGGAGATAACTCTAAATGGGCAAAGATGGTTTATACATTTGAAAATATTACTCCATATCAACTATTAAAGGCTAAATATAAAGGAGCAGAACCAACAGATAGAGATAAGAGATTAATAGAGAGTCTATTAATTGATCAAAAATTAAATCCAGGAGTAGTGAATGTATTAATAAGTTATGTATTAAGAATAAATAATGAACAATTAAAGAAAAGTTATGTAGAAACAATTGCTGGTCAATGGAAAAGACTAAATATAGAAACAGTAGAGGAAGCAATGAGAGTAACTGAAAAAGAACATAAAAAGATGAAGAAAATAATTAAACCAAAAGAAGAAAAAAATAGTACAAAACAAGAAAATATACCTGCATGGTTTAATAAAGAAAATGATATAGAACAAACAAGTAAAGAAGATGAAGAAGAATTAGATAAGATTCTAAATGAATTAATCTAATTCTTTTATTGTAAAATATAGTAAATTTACGACTATTATACAATTTATTTACACGCTTTTATATTATAATAAATATGCAAAGGAGATTGCTTATGTACTTTGATAAAGAATTTGATAACATTGTAAAAGAATATTTAATGCATCCAAAAGTTCAAGAAATGAGTAAATATAAACATCATGGTATAACTAGATTAGAGCATTCAATAAGAGTTTCTTATCATACATACAAAGTATGTAAGACTCTAAAATTAAATTATAAAGAAGCTACTATTGCTGCATTATTACATGATTTCTTCTTTAATGAAGTAGAAACTGAAAATGGATATAATAGATTAATATATCATCCAAGTTATGCAGTAGAAAATGTTAAACAATATTTTAAAATAAATAAGTTTCAAGAAGATATTATTAGATGTCATATGTTCCCAGTAACAATAATACCTCCTAAATATTTAGAAGGATGGATAGTAGATATTGTAGATAATACAGCATCAATATATGAAAGATGTTATTCATCAATAAATAGTTTAGTAGCAACAACAAACGTAATTGCATTAGCTTTAATAAGTATTTTTAAATAGAGCAATGCTCTATTTTTTTTTATAAAAACATGTTATAATGTAAAAGAAAGAAGTGAAGGGTTATGAAAAAGACTTTAATATTTGGTCATAAAAAACCAGATTCAGACTCAGTTATGTCAGCAATTGGTCTATCATATTTAAAAAATCAGTTAGGAGATAATACAGAGCCAAGAGTTTTAGGTACTATTAATAAAGAATCAACATATGCCTTAAATTATTTTAATATAGAGCCACCTAAATATCTTAATGACGTTAAATTACAACTTAAAGATGTTAATTATCATAAAGGCTTTTTCATAAAAGATACTGATAGTATTTATGATGGTTATCAAAAAATGTTAAAATCAGAATTAACAGGTATTCCTGTATGTAAAAGTGATGGGACTTTCTCAGGATTAGTAACTATTAAAGACTTATCATATACAATAATTAACGAAGATATAGAAGACTTATATACTTCATATGATAATATTTTAAAAGTATTAAAAGGTGAAGAAATAAATAGATGTAGTAATGATATAGTTGGTAAATTAGTAGTAGCGGCATATCGTAGTACTACATTTATGTCTAATGTTAATCTAGAAAGAAATCATATCTTAATAGTTGGAGATAGACATAGTGTTATAGAATATGCAGTAAATTCAGGAGTAAAATTAATTATTCTTACTGGAGATTCTATGATTAAAGATGAACATATAGAAATAGCTAAACAAAACAATGTAAATATAATAAGAACATCATTTGATGCATATAGAGTATCAAGACTAGTAGCTTTAGCAAGCTATATAAAAACAATGATTAGAATATATAATCCAGCTAGTTTCTATGATACAGACTTTGTAAGTGATGTAATAGATTTAAATAATAAATTAAAACATACTAATTATCCAGTATTAGATAAAAAGAATCATGTTTTAGGTTTATTAAAGATAACAGACTTATCAGAAAAACATTCAAAGAAAGTAATATTGGTAGATCATAATGAACCATTACAAAGTGTAGATGGTTTAGAAGAAGCAGAAATCCAAGAAATATTTGATCATCATGCTTTAGGAAGTATAACAACTACAAATCCAATTAATTTTAGAAATATGGCTGTAGGATCTACTTGTACAATAGTTTATACATTCTTTAAAGAAACAAATATAGAAATACCTAAAAAGATTGCAGGAGCACTTCTTACAGGTATACTTTCAGATACATTAATATTAAAAAGTCCAACTGCAACTCCAAGAGATAGAGTAGCAGTAGAAGAACTATCTAGAATTGCAGAAGTAGATTATCATGAATATGGAATGAATTTATTAAAATCTGGTACATCTCTAGAAGGAATGACTAAAGAAGATGTTCTATATCAAGATTATAAATTATTTACTATTAATGATAAAAAGTTCTCTATAGGACAATATTTCACTATGAATTTTGAAGAAATAGAAAAAGAAATAGATCAATATGTAGAAGTATTAGATAAAGTTGCAGAAGCTAATAATTTTACATTAGTAGCCTTATATGTAACAGATATAATTAAAGATGGAAGTTATGTAATATATAATACTAAAGGTAAAAATATAATTGATATAGCATATAATAAAGATGTTCCAGAAGGATATTTTATAGATGGATGCTTATCAAGAAAGAAACATATAGTTCCATTAATAATGCCAATACTTGAGAATTAATAGGAGGAAAAATGGTAGAAAAAATAGTTAGTGGACTAGTAGGTTTAATGGGAGGTTTTTTAGCATTACCATTTGGTAAACAGCTAATAGTATTTATAATATCTCTAATGCCTATACTAGAATTAAGAGGAGGATTAATAGCAGCAGCACTGCTAGGATTAAAACCATTAGAAAGTTATATTATTACAATTATAGGTAATATAATACCAGTACCATTTATATTATGGTTTATAACTAAAATATTAGATTTCATGCGTAATAGTAAAAGTAAAAAACTAAATGGAATTGCTAAGTGGTTAGATAAAAAAGTAAAAAAACATAAAGGTCAAATAGAAAAATATGGATTCTGGGGATTAGTATTCTTTGTAGGAATACCACTTCCTGGAACAGGAGCATGGACTGGTTGCTTAATAGCAGCAGTACTAGAAATGGATAGAAAGAAATCATTTATCGCAGCTATGATAGGAATTATAATGGCAAGTATTATTATGATGATCCTATCCTTTGGTCTATTAAAAAGTATTATATAAAAATAATAGATAATTCTATTATTTTTTTGATATAATATTATTGGTGATAATAAATGTACAATTTCTTATACCTATTTCTACAATTTATGATCTATTCAATATTTGGATATATAGTAGAAACAATGAGTATCTTAATAGTATTTAAAGGACTAAATCTAAATAGAGGTTTCTTTATAGGACCATATTTACCTATATTTGGTTTAGGAGGATTAATAATAAATTATGGATTAATTAAATATGAAAATGATTTAGTAGCACTATTTATAGTAGGAATGGTACTTTGTACATTATTAGAATATGTATCTAGTTATTTATTAGAAAAGATATTTAAATTAAGATGGTGGAATTATTATGATAAGAGATTTAATATAAATGGAAGAGTCTGTCTAGAAGGAGCATTATCATTTGGATTAGCTGCTGTATTTATATTAAAAATATTTAATCCAATAGTATTTACTTTTATTAATAATCTATCTAAGAATACTATTATAATTATAAGTTCAATATTACTAATAGTATTTATAATAGACTTTATAATAACAATATATACTCTTATTAATTTAAGATTAAATACAAAAGATTATTTTAAAAAAGATGCTACTAGAGCAATAAAAAAAGAAATAAAAGAAAATATAAAAAACATAGTTTATAATATAAAAGATTATTAAAGTCATATTCATATACAACTAGTGATATAATAGATAAAAATAAATAGTTAATATAAGGAGTGTTATTATGGACAAAGGAAAAAGAGCATTAATTTTATCAATTATAATTTTTTTAGTTTGTATAGCAATCACTATATATGTATCTAATAATAGAGTTGCTCCTACAAAAATTATTAACAAAGTAAAGAAAGAAATAAAACTAGAAGTAGATATTGCAGATTCAAGTATAAAAAAAGATTTATCTAATAAAGTAGATTATCTAATATATGGAACTACTATAGATGAAGGATATTTTAATAAATATTATTTTAGAAGAGGAGAAGAATCAATAAAAGGAGATATCTTTAATCTAGATAATGAAACTAGATTAAGAATAGTATTAGATTACCTAAACTATAGTAATAAATTCTCTCCATTAAAAAACAAAGTAACAGGAATAGAAGATGTAGATTCTAATATAAGATTTGAAGGGTTAGATTCAGTAAAACAAGTAAGTGTAAATGATGTATCTAAATACTATAAAATTTTATTTGGAGATATAGAATATGAATTAGAAAATGTATCAGGATGTTTTGGATACTATTATGATTCTAAAAATAGTTTATATTATGAAATAGATCCATCATGTGGAGGAACATCAGATACTAATGTATATGTATATAAAACTAATTATAGAAAAACAGATAATACAGCATATGTAGATGTATATTTTGGATATGTTAAAGAAGAAGATAATACTTATACTATATATAGTGATTATAATCTTACAAATAAAATAGAAATAAAAGATTTTAAATTTGGAAATAAATTTATTAATGAAGATAATTATGAAAAATTTGAACATTATAGATTTAATTTTAAATTAGATAAAGATAATAATTATTATTTTACTAATATATCATATTGATATGAAAAAACTTTTATAGTTTTTTTTTTAATGCTTTTATGATAGAATTAATAATAGGAGGAGAATATATGAATTATATATATAAGAAAAATATTAATGCCAATATCTTTAGAGGATATGATATAAGAGGTATATATCCAACAGAAATAGATGAAAATGCTGCCTATACAATAGGTTTAGGATTCGGTAGTCATATAAGAAATATCGGAAAACAAAAATGTGTAGTAGGTCATGATAATAGATTAAGTAGTGAATCTCTATACGCTGCCTTAATTACAGGAATTAGAGAGTCAGGAATAGATGTTATATCAATTGGTTTATGTACAACTCCAATGTATTATTATGCATGTATTAAATTAAATATATGTAGTGGAGTAATGGTAACAGCTTCACATAATCCAAAAGATGATAATGGATTTAAATTT
>CALYOH010000044.1 GCA_945228905.1 uncultured Caryophanales bacterium | reverse complement strand
ATGCAATTCATAAAATATTTACCTTAAGAAATTGCATTTAAGTGTTTAAGTAATAAAGGCTCTCTTTTTACTTGAAAGAAATGGGAAAATATGTTATAATATGTGCAACTATGAGGGGGAGTGAATATGAAAAAATTAAATATCTGCTGGCCAGTAGTATTAGCTATTGTTCTAGGTTGTACATTAACAACATGCTCAAATGATCAAGCAAGAAGACAATACGAAAAAGAACAATCTAGACCAAAAATCGAAATTCCAGCATCAGAAGAATTCTTTACTCCAGTAGAAAATTTCGATGAACAAATTGAAAATATAGTAAGACATAAGTAAAAATTAGCCAAAATATAGGTATTATAATCGATTTTTCTTTGAAAAATAGGAATTGTTTGTTATAATACCTATAGGCGTATAAGGAGGGAAGTAAAATGGCTAAAGTAGGAAATAGACAATATAAAACTCTAGTATGTAGTGAATGTAAAGAAGAAAACTACAGAGAACCAAGAAATGTAAGAAATACAACTGAACGTCTTGAAAAAAACAAATACTGTCCTAGATGTAGAAAACATACTGAACATAAAGAGAAAAAGTAAAATAAGTTAAATGCTTATTTTTTAGTTTAGGAGTGATAAAATGATTAGTACAAATGATTTAAAAAACGGTATTACTATTGAATATGAAGGAAATATTTATGTAGTAATGGAAACTCAACACGTAAAACCAGGAAAAGGTGCAGCTATCGTAAAAGCAAAACTTAAAAATTTAAGAACAGGTGCTATTTATGAACAAACATTTAATGCTGGTGTTAAGGTTGCAACTGCTCGTATTGAAAAACAATTAATGCAATATTTATACACTATGAATGATGTATATTATTTCATGAATATGGAAAGTTATGAGCAATTAGAATTAAAGAGTGATCAAATTGGAGATCAAGCTAAATTCTTAAAAGAAAACTTAGAAATTTATATAACTAGTTATGAAGGAGAAATTCTTGGTATAGATTTACCTGATAAAGTTAATCTTGTAATTACACATACAGAACCAGCAGTAAAAGGTAATACTACAACTAATGCTTTAAAAGATGCTGAATGTGAAACAGGATTAAAAGTAAGAGTACCATTATTCGTTGAAGAAGGAGAAACAATCATTGTATCTACTTCAGACGGAAAATATGTTTCTCGTGCATAATAAATAGATAATTAATAATTGACTTTTATGTCAATTATTTTTTTGTTATAATAAAATTGGTGATAGAATGGAAAAGATAACAATAGGACTTTTCATAGATACATTTTTCCCAATGGTAGATGGAGTAGTAATGGTAGTAGATAATTATGCAAAAGTATTATCTAAATATGCCAATGTAATAGTATTTGCTCCTAAAATGCCTCATAAGAAATTTGATGATTCTAAATTACCATATAAAGTAGTTAGATGTATGTCATTAAAAGTACCAGTATTAGATTATTCTCTACCAATACCAAAATTAGATTTAAAATTTATAGATGAATTAACTAAGTATAAGTTAGATATAATTCATATTCATTCACCAGCAACTTTAGGATTACTTGGAATGCAATATGCTAAAATGAAAAATAAAGTTTTAGTTGGTACAATGCATAGTCAATATAAACAAGATTTCTTAAGAACTACTAAAAGTAAAACACTTGCTAATAGATTAACTAAACAAATAATAAAAATATATGATGCTTGTGATGAATGTTGGGCTGTTAATAATGAAATAGGTAGAATATTTTATGAAGAATATCATTATAAAAAGATGCCTAAGATTATGAATAATGCTACGGAAATGTTACCAGTAAAAGATAAAGAAAAAGCAAATAAACATATTAATGAACTACATAATATAAATGAAAATGAAAAAGTATTCTTATTTGTAGGTAGAATAAATTAATTAAAGAACATATTCTTTATAGTAGATGCATTAAATTATATTAAAGATAAACTTAAATTTAAAATGTTATTTGTAGGAACAGGACAAGATGAAAAAGAAATTAAAAAATATGTTGATAAATTAGAATTAAATGACAAAGTAGTATTCTGTGGAAAAGTAACAGATAGAAATCTATTAGCTGAATATTATGCAAGAAGTGATTTATTTTTATTTCCATCAATGTATGATGCATCATCAATCGTACAAATAGAGGCAGCTTCTCAAAGTACACCAACACTATTTTTAAAAGATTCCGCAACATCATGTAATATAAAAGATAATATAAATGGTTATATTTCTAATAATGATTATAAAGAATATGGAAATAGAATAATAGAAATAATGAATAATGAAAAAGAATATAAAAAAGTATGCGAAAATACATTTAATGATATATATATAACATGGGATAAATCAGTAGAAGAAGTATATAAATCATATTTAGAATTATTAGACAAAAGAAAGTAGGAAATTTATGGGATTATTTACTAAGAAAAGAAAAGATGCTATTTGGATTAGACCAAAAGATACCATTCAAGCAATTGTACCATATATTATGAAATCAAGATGTGAAGCAGAAGTATCATGTCATGTAGATATGGATATTACAGAATTAGTTAAGTATGTAGATAAAAAGAATGAAGAAGATTTAGGATATAAATTAACATATTTTCATGCATTAATGGCTTGCTTTGCTAAAACAGTTTATAGTAGAGAAGCATTAAATAGATTTGTTAAAGACAAAAGATTATATCAAAGAAAAAAATTATTATTTGCCTTTATTGCTAAAAATAAATTAAGTGATGATGGAGAAGAAAGAATAATTAGTCTTGATATTAAGAATAATGATAATATTATGACTGTGAGTAAAAGAGCTTCTGTAGATGTATTTAATGTAAGACATGAAGGTTCTAATAATATGTAAGGAATATTAAGAGTATTTACTGCTCTTCCTAAATGGTTATTAAATATAGTTGTTAGTATAGTATTCTTCTTAGATAGAAAAGGAATTAATCCTAAATTTATTACTGATGGAGATACTAATTATGCAAGTATTCTATTTAGTAATTTAGGTAGTATAAAAAATAATTCATGTTATCATCATTTAAATGAATATGGGACAAATTCAATAGTTATAGTAATTGGTACTATAAGAGATGAAGGAAACAGAAAAATAGTAGATATACAAGCTACACTAGATGAAAGAATTGCAGATGTATTTTATTTTGCTAAATCAATTCAATTAGCCGAACAAATTGCAAAGACCCCAGAATTACTTGAAGAAGACTTTTCAAAAACAGTTGAATTAGAAAAATAATAATATATGTAAATGTATTATGACAAATTTAACATTTACTAATTATTATTTTTTTTATTTGTAGTATAATAAAAATATAAGATGGGAGTAGGGACTATGGCAAAAAAAGGAAGAAAGAAAAAGAAAAAGATAACAATAAGAGTAGAAATATATGCAATCCTATTTATAATTGCAGCTATAGTTGGTATAGGTAAATTAGGAATAGTGGGAAAAGCTATTGCAGCAACAGGTATCTTTTTAACAGGTACAATTTATATTGCATTTTTAGTTCTATTATTTATTTTAGGTATATATATTTTTGTAAAAGGAGAATGGCCAGAATTCTTTTCTACAAAGATGTTAGGTTTTTATTTATTCATAATAGGTTTATTAACATTCCTACATTGGGATTTCATATTAAACTTAAATGGTAATGCAAGTCTAGTATTTAAAAATACTTTAACAGCACTAATTAATTTATCAAAAGAAATGTTAGATTTTGGTACAGTTAATTCATTAACATCTTCAGGTGGAGGAATAATTGGAGGAGTATTCGCAATTATATTCTCAAAATTATTTGCTTATAGAGGAATGCAAATAGTATCAATAGTATTAATGGTAGGAGGAATCTGTTTATTCACAGGATTCTCAATAGTAGACTTTGTAAGAGAACAAGTTGTTGTAGTAAAAGAGAAGAAAGAAGAACATGATTCTAAAAAACATAAAGAAGTAGAAGAGGAAGAAATAAGAAATAAAGTTAAAATTAGTAATGGTTCTGAAGAATATGAAGAGTCAGCTAAACAAACAATTAGTAGAGAAGATCTTAAAAATAAATTATCTCCTACACAACAACAACAACAACCAACTACTGAGGCTGAACAACCAGAAGAAGAGGAGAATAGTGTTCAAATAAATGCTAATTATCAGTTACCACCATTAGATTTATTAAATAAACCTAAGAAGAAAAATCAAGCAACTGATAATGCAGCAATTACTGCAAACATTGAAAAACTAGAAAAAGTATTAGAAAGTTTCAATGTAAGTGCTAACGTAGTAGAAGTTCATATAGGACCTACAGTATCTCAATATGAATTAGAGATAGCATCAGGTACTAGAGTAAATAAAATAACTACATTAAATAGAGAAATAGCTTTAGCATTATCAAAGAAAGATGTACGTATAGAAGCCCCAATTCCAGGTAAGAATACAGTAGGAATTGAGTTTGCTAATGATGTGTCTTCTGCAGTAAACTTTATAGAAATAATGGATAGTAAAATAATGAGACAATCTCCAGATAAACTATTAATGGTACCTCTTGGAAAAAGTATCATGGGAGAAATTGGAGTATGTGAAATTAATAAAATGCCTCATATGTTAATTGCAGGTACTACAGGTTCAGGTAAATCTGTCTGTGTAAATGGAATTATTTGTTCTATTCTTATGAGAGCAAAACCAGATGAAGTAAAACTTGCTATGGTAGACCCTAAAGTAGTTGAATTATCTTGCTACAACGGAGTACCACACTTAGTATGTCCAGTAGTATCAGATCCAAAACAAGCTTCAATCTTATTAAGAAAAATGGTTGAAGAAATGGAAAAAAGATATCATCAATTTAGTGATACAGGTACAAAGAAAATTGAAGGATATAATGAATATGTAGAGAATTGGAATAAAAAACATCCAGATGAGAAAAAACAAAAAATGCCATTCATCGTAGTAATTATAGACGAGTTATCTGACTTAATGATGGTAGCAGCAAAAGAAGTAGAAGATTCAATACTAAGAATTACACAAAAAGCAAGAGCTGCAGGTATTCATTTAATAGTAGCAACTCAAAGACCTTCTACAGAAGTAATCACAGGGTTAATTAAAGCAAATATTCCATCACGTATTGCTTTTGCAGTTGGATCTGGAATAGATTCCCGTACAATACTTGATCAAATAGGAGCAGAGAAACTTTTAGGAAAAGGAGATATGCTTTTCTTACCAATTGGACAAAACTCTCCTACACGTATTCAAGGATCATTTATAACAGATGATGAAATTCAAAGAATAATAGAATTTACTAAGTCACAACAAGAAGCACAATATATAGGAGATTTCACTAAACTAGAAGAAGAAAAAGAAGAAGTGGAAGAAATAGATGCTCCAACAGGAACATCTGGAGAAAGTGAAAATTTATATGATGAAATAGTAGACTTTGTAATTAAACAACAAAAAGCCAGTGCATCTCTATTACAAAGAAAGTTCAAGATTGGATATAATAGAGCAGCAACTATGATAGATAAACTAGAAGAAGATGGAATTATAGGTCCAGCAACAGGAAATTCTAAACCAAGAGATGTATTAGTACAATATAGTGAGTCAAATGAAGAATAAAAGCATCAATTGATGCTTTTTACAATGTAGAAATCATGCTATAATAAAAATAAAAGAAAGAAGGTTATATATATGGCTACACCACATATAGGTTGTGAAAAAAGTGATATAGCAGAAACAGTATTAATGCCTGGAGATCCATTACGTGCAAAATATATCGCTGAGAACTTCTTAGAAGATGCAAAATTAGTTAATGAAGTAAGAAATATGTTTGGTTATACTGGAACATATAAAGGAAAGAAAGTAACAGTATTCGCATCAGGTATGGGTATTCCAAGTATAGGAATCTACTCATATGAATTATATAAATATTATGATGTGAAAAATATAATAAGAATAGGTACTTGTGGATCATTTAATAAAGATATTAAATTATTAGATGTAATTCTATCAAGTGGAGCTTATTGTAAGAGTTATTTTGATCAACTATTAGATGGAGTAGATTTAGATTTTATTCAATCATCTGCTGAATTAAATAGAAAGATTATGAATAATGCTAAAGTTAAAGGTTTAGATTTAAAATATGGGAAAACTATTACAAGTGATGTATTTGATCTATACTGTGATAATGAAGAAAAATTTAGAGGTAATTATCCAGACATGGAATTCTTATCAGTTGAGATGGAAGCATTTGGATTATTCTATATAGCTAAAAAGTTAGGTAAAGAAGCAACATGTTTAATGACAGTTGTAGATTCGTTATATGATAAAAGAAGTTTATCTAGTGAAGATAGAGAACAATCACTTAATGATATGATTACTTTAGCACTAGATTCAGTAATATAAATTTATAGATAGGGGGAAGAGTATGCAATATATAAAAAAAGATTTAGGATCTTTTAATTTACACATGATTAAAACAGATAAGTTTAAAACTATCACTATGAGGATAATTTTTCATAGTCCAATAAAAAAAGAAGAGATAACTAAAAGACTAGCTTTATCTGAAATATTACTACAATCTTCTAATAAATATCCTACAAGAAGAGATTTAACTATAAAAGCAGAAGAATTATATTCAGCAGATGTATATAGTCATACAGGTAGAATAGGAAATTATGTAAATACAAGTTTTACTATATCAGTATTAAATGATAAATATACTGAAGATGGTAATGTAGAAAAAGCAATAGAATTTATTAGTGATGTAATACTTAATCCTGATATAGATAATAACGCCTTTAAAAAAGATAAATTAGATGTAGTAAAAAATAATATAAAAGTATCAATAGAAGCAGAAAAAGAAGATCCAACTAATTATAGTTTAATGAGACTTGGAGAATCATTTGATAAAACTAGTCCAGTGTCTTTCAGAATGACAGGTTATAAAGAAGATCTAGATAATATCAATACTAGTAATTTATATGAATTCTATAAAAAGATGATTAATAATGACTACATAGATATATATATAGTTGGTAATTATGATAGAAGAGATATGTTACAACTAGTAAAGAAAATATTTAGATTTAGAACTATTAAAAAAATAAAAGGTTCATATGAATTAAAACCTAAAAAATGTTGTAGTAGAAGACTAATAGCAAGAGAAACTATTAATAATAGTCAATCTAAATTAGCAATTGCATGCCCTATAAGTAAATTAACCCAATATGAAAAGCAATATGTTCTACCTCTAGTAAATATTATCTATGGAGGTGGATCTGATTCTAAATTATTTAAAGAAGTAAGAGAAAAGAATTCATTATGTTATTCAATTTATTCTTCTACAAGAAGATTAGATAGTTTATTAATAATTCAAGCAGGAATAGATAGAGAGAATTATAAAACCACTTTATCATTAGTAACTAAATTACTAGAAGAAATGAAAAAAGGTAAATTTACTGATAAAGATATTAATACTGCCAAAGAGTTATATAAAACATCAATTAATTCTATAGAAGATTATGAATATCAAATAATAAATGAGTATTTCAAAGAAAAAATCTTATCATTAGATAATTATAATGATAGATTTAAAAATATAGATAAAGTTAAGAAGAGCGAAATAACTAAAGTATTTAGAAAAATTAATATGGATACTGTATTCTTACTAGAGGGGGTAGAAGAATGAAAGAGATAGAACTAGTAGGATTAGAGAAAAAGATATATACAGATAAATTAAATAATGGTTTAGAAATATATTTAATTCCATATGATAATAAAAAGAATTATTATATAAGTTATGCAACTAGATATGGTAGTGATATTAATTGCTTTAAAGTAAATGGTAAAGAATATAATCCACCTTTAGGAGTAGCGCACTATCTAGAACATAAAATGTTTGAAGAAGAATCAGGAATAGATCCATTTGAATTCTTTTCAAAAACAGGTACAGACTCTAATGCATCAACTTCATATGATAATACTCAATATATTTGTTATGGTAATAAAAATTTTAAAGAAAATTTAAGATACTTAATACAATTTGTAAATTCTCCATATTTTACAGATGAAAATGTAGAAAAAGAAAAAGGAATAATTACAGAAGAAATAAAAATGTATAATGATATTCCAGATTATAAATTAGAAACGAAATTAAGAGAATGTCTATATCATAATAGCCCAAGAAGAGTAGATATAGCAGGTACAGTAGAAGAAATTAATAAGATTACTAAAGAAGATTTATATAATTGTTATAATAATTTCTATTCTCCAAATAATATGTTTATTCTAATAGTTGGTAATTTTAAAATAGATGATGCAATGGAAATTATTAAAGAAAAATTAAAAGAAAAACATAATAAACCAATTACTGAAATAATTAAAGAAGAAGAACCAGTATCAGTAAATAAACCATTCTATATTTTAGAAGAAAATATTGATTTACCAAAAATTGGTATGGGTATAAAAATACCGAAATCTTTATTTAAACAAAAAGATATGGAATTAGAATTATATTTAACTATATTCTCTAATATGATATTTGGACCATCTTCTACATTTAGAGAAAGAACAAGAGCAAGTAAATTATTAAATGATATATATACTGAAATAGAACAAACAGAAGATTATATAGTTTATTATTTATATGCAACTTCTACTAAAGTAGATGATTTAATTAATGAAGTAAATAAAGAAATAATTGCTATGAAATTAGATAAAAAAGACTTTGATAGAGCTAAAAAAGTCTTAATAGCAAACGAAGTAAAAGTAACAGATGATATTATGAGAATGGAAAATTCAGTATTTGATGATATCGTTAGATTTAAGAAAATATTTCCAAATAGAATAGAAACTATTAAAAGAATGAACTTTAATACATTAAAAGAAATAATAAATAAAATAGACTTTGGAAATAAATGTACAATTAAGATGATTAAGAAAAGAAACTAATTTGTTTCTTTTTCTTTTAAATTATTATATAATTGAATTAGATATAGAATAGAGATGATAATATGTCAGATTTTAAATTTAGTGATAGTTATGAAGAACAAACTCCAGAACTTATAGAAGAAAAAAGATCTAGTCATTTTAAAAAAGGAATAATAATTACATTAATAATATGTTTAGTAGTTGGTCTTGGAACATATCTAATAAGTGCTGCTATATTTGGAGCAAAAGTTAGAGATGAAGAAGAACAGGGAGAAGAAATACCAATTACCAACGAGAGTGTTAAGATACTTTATGAGAATATAACCTATGGAGTAGCAGGTATAAGAAATGATAAATTCTTAAAAGAACAATCAGTAACATTAGATTCATTTTCTAATTATGAGAAGTTCTATTATGCATTACAATATTCTCAACCAAGAGATATTTATAGTACAAATAAAAAAGATGCTAAAGGATATGAAATATATAGATTACCTACATCAAAACTAGATTCTTATATGAAAGAATTCTTTGGTCCGAATGTAACTTATACATTTGAAAATAGTCTTACATATACATTTATATATTCAATTGACGGTAAGAATGTAGGTAGAATGACTTATAATCAAGCAAATAATGGATATGATATAGTATTTGATAGATTCCAAGAAAATGCTAAAAATAATAATTTAGTTAAAGATTATTACACTAAGTTATATAAAGCATATATACTAGAAGATAATACATTAAAGATAGAAGAAAAAGCTATATTTACAAGTTTAACTCAAAAAGATAATTTCTATAGTTTAGCAATCTATAAAGATAATGCTCATACTAATTTAATTGAACAAAAAGCAAGTATGAGTCAAGATGAAATAAAAAATTTAAATATATCAGTAGATAATTATATTACTAAGGCTGCTACTATATCATATTATTTTAAAGTTAGTGGAAATAGTTATTATTTTGATCATAGTACAATAAGTTAATAATAAAAGTACTAGTTATAGTACTTTTTATTATGATATAATATATAATGTTTAAGGAGGTCTATATGAAACAAGAAAATATAAGAAACTTTTGTATTATTGCCCATATTGATCATGGTAAAAGTACTTTAGCAGATAGAATACTTGAACTAACTGGCGCAATAGATAAAAGAGAACTTAAAGACCAAATGTTAGATTCTATGGACTTAGAAAGAGAAAGAGGAATTACAATTAAGTTAAATGCTGTTCAATTAACTTATAAACATAATGGAGAAGAATATCAATTAAATTTAATAGACACTCCAGGTCATGTAGATTTCTCATATGAAGTAAGTAGAAGTTTAGTGGCATGTGAAGGGGCTATCCTAGTAGTAGACGCTGCTCAAGGAATAGAAGCACAAACTCTTGCTAATTTATATCTAGCTTTAGATAATAATTTAACAGTAATTCCAGTTATAAATAAAATAGACCTTCCAAGTGCTGATCCAGAAAAAGTAATAAGTGAATTAGAAAACATAGGATTTAATAGAGATGAAATAGTACTTACAAGTGCTAAAACAGGAGTAGGAGTAGAAAGTCTACTAGAAAAGGTAATTGAAAAAATACCTGCTCCAGGTGGTAATAGAAATGGTAAATTAAAAGCCTTAATATTTGATAGTTTATTTGATTCATATAAAGGTGTAATAATAAGTATTAGAGTAGTTGATGGAGAAGTAAAAGTAGGAGACATCATTAAAATGATGGAAACTAATGCTACTTATGATGTAGTTGGTTTAACTATTAATACTCCAAAAGAAAAAACTGTAGATAAAATAGTCG
>CALYOH010000043.1 GCA_945228905.1 uncultured Caryophanales bacterium | reverse complement strand
TAAAATTATAGGGGTTGATGGCTGTAAATCTTGTCATAATATTGTTATTAATTTTAATAAGTTAGGACAAGATACTGCTGTTATAGGTATATGTGGTAATGATATTTTAGGTGAGGTTTCTATTAAGAGTTTAAATGATTTAGGAGTAGATACTTCTTTAATAGAAATGAGAGATAATATAAAGACTAGAAGTTTTCATATTAATTTTATAGATGGAGATTTTACATCTAAAAAGAGATGCCCTATATGTTCGGAAAAAGAATGGTATGATGATGGAGAAATTACTTTTAATTTTGTTAGGGAAAGACTTAATAAAGATGATCATATAGTTATAGATAATTTATGTTTATTAAATAGAGAAATTATTAGTAAATGTAAGAATAAATTATATTTTGATATTGGTTATGAAGCAGAACTAGAAAATATGACTGATAAAGAAATTAAAGATATTTTTACTAGATCTTTTGAAATTATTAATATGAATCAAAGAGTAGAAAAATACTTAATTAAAAGATTTAATAATATGGATTTTATTAATTGTAAATTATTTATTATTACTAGAGGAAAAGATGGAGCAGATTTTATTTATAATGGTAAAACATATAATATGAAGGTTAAATCTGTTAAAGAAGTAGATTCTAATGGAGCAGGAGATGCATTCTTTGCTAGTATAATAAATGATTATATTAATCATTCTTTTGATCCAGATAAATCATTTGAAAGGGCTACTAACCTTACTAAAGAAGTAGTTAGTCATATAGGTGCTAGAGGACATTTACATAATATTTATAAGATTAAAAAATATGGTAAGAATTGTTTATGTAAGAAGTTTGAATATAAAAAAGTTACTAGTAGATGTAGTTTAAATGTACAACATTTAGAATCTAGACTTTTAAAAACAATTGATAAGAATATTGGTATTAAGTTAAGTAAAATACGTTTTGATAAAATGAATAATGCTATATTTACTGGTACTGGTGGTTCTTATGGTGCGGCAGTTTATGCATCTAAAGTTATTAATACTAAATATGGTGTATTTACTAAGGCGATGTATCCAAGAGATGTTTTATATCAAAATAATGAGAAAGTTGATGGTATATTTTTATTTTCTTATTCTGGTACTACTGATGATATTATTAGAGGATCTAGTAATATAGACAATAAAAAGAAATATATTATTACTAAGGGTAAGAAAGATAAAGTATCTACTAAGACAGGTATTAATAATAAGAATATATTCTCTTACTATGGAAGTAATAATACTGGTAAAGATAGGGGCTTCTTATCTTTTGAAGGTACACTTGCACCAGCATCAATATTTCTATCTTTAGTAGATGAAGATCCTAAAAATACAATAGTTGAATCTTCTAAGTATTGGAAGAATTACTTTGATGAATATTTTAAGAATAATAAGAAATTATTAAAAGAATTCTTTAAAAAAGGAAGAACTATTAATATATACTATGGAGATTATACTATCTCTGCTGCTATGGACTTAGAAAGTAAATTTACTGAGTCTGGTTATTGTAATATATTACTTCATGAAAAGAAGAATTTTTCTCATGGTAGATTTATTAATTATGAGAATTTAAATAATAATTATTCTATTTATTTAAAAACTAATGAGATTACTAAATATGAAGATAAATTAATTAATTATTTAGATAAAGATAAGACAATTATCTTAGAGAGTAAAAAGAGTGGGTTAATTGCTGAATATGATTTATTATTAATGGTTCAATATTTTATATATTATGTATCTAAATTATTAGAAGTAGATTTATCTAAACCTAACTATTGTGATGCTTCTATGGATATATATTTCTATAAAGGTGAACTATAAAATGATAATAAAGACAAAATATTTCTTGTAATAAGACAATAAAGACATTATATTTCCACTATATCTTTTACAATGAAGGTGTGAGGTGAATAATTTATAAAGTCTTGTTGTTTTAGGAATTGGAGTTATCTATGAGTAAAATAACAAATGCATTAATCTTATTAGAATTACTTGATAGTGGTAAAAAATATTCTTTAAAAGAATTATCTACAGAGCTTGGAGTTAGTGAGAGAATGGTTCGTTATTATAAAGAACAGCTCGAACTAGCAGGTATTATTATTGAATCATTTAAAGGGCCCAATGGAGGATATTTCATTAATAAAGAAAATCAATTTAAAATATCCTATTTTAATAAATACGATTTAGAATTACTTGAAAATATATTTAAAGCAGTAGATGATAAATTAGATAAGAAACTTATTAATGATTATAAGAGTTTACTTAGTAGACTTAAAGCTATATATGAAGTTAATAAGAAAGTATCAGAATATGATGAAGTAGATGTTACTATATATAATTCTGATGAAAAAATAAGATTAATCAATGATGCACTAAAGACAAACAAAAAAGTATCTATACTTTATCAAAATGTAGATGGTACTTACACCAAGAGAGATATTAGTCCAATAACATTCTTTAAATTTGAAGATGTCATTTATGTTACAGCATTTTGTCATTTAAGGGGAGATATTAGACATTTTGAAATTAATAGAATAATAGAAATTAATAAATAAAACGAATCGACTTTATAAATTATAATCTTGCAGAAAGTGAGAATTATATATGTATAGAGTCGATTTTTCTTTGCCTAAATTCAACTGTATTTTCTATTTTAATACTGTATTTTCTATTTTAATAAGGAAATGACTTATAGAATTATTTTGAAAAGAGATAAGAATGAAGAATAATGTATTATTAATTGGATTAGGCCCACATTCAAAAAGAATATATTTAAAATACTTAAAAAATAAATGTAATTTGTTTTATTTATTAGAATTGAAAAGTAAAGAAAAAGAATCTAGAGATTATTTAGATGAGAATGGATTTAAAAAAGTAAAGATTATTACTATACCTGATAGGTATAAAGACTATGATGAATTACCTAAATTATATAATGATAAATTATTAAGATTTTGTAAGGATAAGAAAATTAATAAGATTATAGTTTCTACTGAACCTAAAGCTCATCATATGTATTTAAAATTTTCATTAGAGAATAATATTGATGTTTTATCTGATAAGCCTATTATTGTATTAAAAGGAATGGATAGGATAGAGAATATTAATAAGATGAGAAAAGAGTATTATGATCTATTAAAAATGTATAAGAATAGTACTTCTCAATGTAAGATAATGTGTCAAAGATTATATCATAAAGGGTACATTTATATTAAGAATTTACTTAAAGAAATAGTTTCTAAATATAATATACCAATTACTTATATTGATATTTATCATTGTGATGGGAATTGGGAATTTCCTCATGATCTTAATAAAGAAAATCATCCTTATAAATATGGTTATGGGAAATTATATCATAGTGGATTTCACTTTATTGATTTATTATCTGAATTATTAAAAATCAATAATTTTACAACAATTGATAAAAGAATAGATCATGGTAATTTAGTTGGGAATGTATTTACTCCTAACGATGAGTTAGCTGTATTTAATAAGAATGATTACTATAATATATTTCCTGAATCTAAGAAGAAATATATTTATAAAAATTTAGATAAAATTAGATTTGATAATTATGGAGAAAAGAACTTTTATTCTCAATTATATTTTTATAATAAGAATAATAATTTAATTACTACTTGTAATCTTAATTTATTACATTATGGAGTATCTAGAAGAGGTTGGTTTAAATCTAGAGATTTCTATAAAAAGAATGGAAGAATTAGACATGAGAGAATTAATATAAATGTAGGTACTTTATTTAATATTCAGATTACTAGTTGTCAATCTAAAGAAATTAAAGATAGAACAAATTCAATTGATGAAATATATGAAGGTGGATTAGAACATTTTGATATAGATATTTATAGAAATGTAGATATTATTGGTGGCAAAGCTCATGAAAAAATAAGATTATATGACTTATATAATGAAGATATGAAATCCAAAGAATTCATTGGATTTAATGAAAAATCTAGAGAAGATTGTATTAATTCTTTCTTAGATGGAAATTGTAATATAGGAGAAATTAATAAAGAAGCTTTAGGAATTGAAATATTATGTAGTGCATCTAAAATTATAAATAATAGAGAAAATAATAAGAATGTACCTATTAATATTAAGATACCTAAAGAGATTGAAAAGAATATTATGATTGGGACTATTACTGATTCTGATATTGGTGAAGTAAAACATAAATTTAATAATCCTACTATAAGGATTGGTGCGAGAGGAATAGTAATTAATAATAATAATGAAATTGCACTTATTAATAAAGTAAAGAAAAATGAATTTAAACTTCCGGGTGGTGGAGTAGAAGATAATGAAGATAATGAGACTGCCTTTAAGAGAGAGGTTTTAGAAGAAACTGGTTGTTTAGTAGATGTTATTGATAAGTTAGGAATTATTAATGAAGAGAAAAGTTTAGATAATTTTAAACAAACGTCTCATGTATATATTGCTAAAGTAATTAAAGATATTAATAAATCAAATCTAACTAAGAAAGAAAAAGATGAGAAATTAGAATGTAGATGGGTTTCTTTAGATGAAGCAATTAAACTTATTGATAATTGTTATAAAGAATTAAAACCATCTAAGTATGAAAATTTATATCATTCTAAGTTTATAGTATTAAGAGATAAAAAAATATTAGAAAGTTATATGAAGAAGGTAAATAAAATGAGTAATAAAGATAGATGGAGTGGATTATATAAAAACTATATAAATGAAGAATTTACTAATTTTGAAGAATACTATAAAACTAAAATGAAATTAAAAAAGAAATTTTTAAATTTAGTTATAAAGTATTCTAAAGATAAACCTATTTTAGAGTGTGGTTGTGGTACAGGTAAAGCAACTGTTTATCTTGCTAGTCGTGGAATAGAATCATATGGTATGGATTTAGAAAATGGTATGGTAGATCAAACTAAAAAACTATCTAAAAAGGTATTTCCTGATAATCCTGTTAAAACTGTTTTAGGTGATATTATGAACATTCCATATAAAGATAAATTCTTTTCTGTTACACATAGTAGTGGTGTTATGGAACACTATAGTGATGAAGATATTGTTAAATTAATTAATGAACAATTAAGAGTATCAGATATTTGTATATTTAGTGTACCTACAAAGTATTTTGAAAAGAAAATGCTTGGTAATGAGAGATTTATGAGTAGAAAAGAATGGATAAAGATTATTAATAAAAGTAATGCAAAGATTATTAAAAAGTTTGGTTATCATTATAAACCATTAAATAAAAGAATATTAGATATTATTAAGAAACCAAGATATTTATTTAAACCAATTGCATTATATGGTTTTGTATTAGAAGAAAGAGGGATTAAATGATTTATATTGTAAGACATGGTAAAACAGCTTGGAATAAGATAAAGAAAATACAAGGATGGAAAGATGTAGCTTTAAATGAAGAGGGTATTAATCAAGCTAAAGAAATTAAAGAAAAACTTAAAGATGTTAAGTTTGATGAAGTTATATCTAGTCCATTAAAAAGAGCACTAAGAACTGCAAGAATAATATCTGGAAGAAAGTATAAAGATATTTCTTGTGATGATAGAATTAAAGAAAGATGTAATGGTGAATTTGAAGGTAAATTTAAAGAAGATACTGATCAATCATATGACTTTAATGATCCAAATGAAAATAGATATGGTATTGAAAATATTAAGGATTTTAGAAGTAGAATATTTGATTTTTGTAAAGATTTAGAAAAGAAATATAAAAATAAGAATGTTTTAGTTGTTACTCATGCAGGAGTTAGTATTTATATTAAATGTTATTTTGAAGGTGAACCAGATGATGGTGATTACAATAAATTTAAATTAAAAAATTGTGAAGTCATGGAACATGACAATGAAGGAGAATAATTATTATGGAAAAGAAAAAATATGTTACTGAAGATGGAGAACATAAATCTGATGTTATTGTATCTTGGATTATAACTCACGGATGTCAAGAAAGATGTGCTTATTGTATAAGTCCTGAAAAATGTAAGGAAATTACTGATTATGAAACACATAAAGCTATTCAAGATCAAATGATTGCAACTGGATTAACTAAAAATAGATATATTGGAGGGGAGCCTCTATTAATACCACATTTAGGTAAATTAATTAAGGAATCTAAAGAAGCTGGTCTTAATAATAGATTGAGTACTAATGGAATTTTATTAACTAAGGAGAAATTAATTGAATTAAGAGATTATTTAGATTCTATTGCTTTACCTTTTGAATCTTGTAATGATAAGCTAAATCAAAATATTAGAGGTACTAAGAATCATAGAGAAATAGTTACTGATAGAATTAAAATGATTAAGGAATTATCTGATTTAGGAGTACTTGTAAATACATGTGTTCATAGAGAAAATATACATGAATTAGAAGAGTTAGCTTATTTATTAGATGAACTTGGTATTGATCATTGGAAATTAAGAAAATTTAATTCTTCTAGTGGTAGAGGTGCTGTTCCAAATAAAAATAGATTTGAGATATCTGAAGAAGAATTCTTTGATGTAGTTAATCATCTACAAAGTTTAGGTTTAGGATATAGAATAGATGGTAGACTTCCTTCTAAATTAAATACTAGACTTATGGTTTCTCCTCAAGGTGAATTATATAGAATGATTGAGGGAGAAGAAGAGGAAGTTCATTATGGTAAAGTTTTAACTAAAAAACTTAATATTAAAGAAATATATCAAAGAGATGGATGTAATTAAAAAAGACTATTAAATAGTCTTTTTTTTATAATCTGAATAATGTTTTTACATGTATATTTCTATCTATATCTTCTTGTTTAATACCTTTATTTAATGCATATATAGTTTCTGCAGTATCTACTTCTTTATCAAATTGATAGAATATCCTTTTAATTATTTCTTTATATTCGGGGTGTTCTTTAATAACATCTGATAATATATTATTTTTATATGGTCCATTAATTAATTTTTTTGCATCAAATGTTTCTCTAATATTAGTAGGTAGTTTCATTCCCTCTTCCCAATATAAGGAATCTTTAAAATCAAAAGTATAGATATTTTTACCATAATATTGCCATGGAAAATCTGATGAGAATAGAAATGCATCATCTTTCTTTAATAGCATCATTATATCTTTATTGTGTGTATATACATATGGTTTCCCATTATATATACCAGTATAGGCACCACCTTTTGTATGTTTATCTAGAAATTCTTTAGGATGAGAATTTGTTTCAAACATTACTCTTGCGATTAATTCTGCATCTGTCATATCTGGTCTTTTATTCTCAGTATCTAAAGTATTACAATCTTCTCCTCCATTCATTGCGAGTGAGAACGTTGGAGAGAAAACAAATGGATGGACATTACTTCTACATACTGATCCTACAGTTGCAAGTCTAGTATGAAATAGAGCATAATCATAATCTATTTTTCTTAAATCCTTTGCTATTTCTTCTACACTTAAATCTATATCTTTTTTAAATTTAATTATTCTATTATTTTTTACAAAGATTATTCCATTACCACTTCCGCCACGTTCAAATATTAACCAACTAAGGTAATGTTCTAAACCTCCATATTCTTTATCAATAGTTAGGTATCCTTTTTTATTTCCTACTACTTGTCTACACATATAATTCACTCCAAGAAATATAAATTAAATTATGACATATTATACTATATTTTATTATATTTCTCAACTTATAGTCTTTTATAAATTGATTAATTGGATTTTGTGTATTAAAATTATATAGTATAGAGTAAGATGATAATATGTGTAATGATAAAATACTTTTAGTTTTTTATCTATATTTAGAGATTTATATACTTGGGTAACATCTACTTTGTTATAAATAATAATAGGAAGGTATTATGAAAAGAAATGTAAAAAGATTCTTTAATGAAAAGAATGAAGAATTAAATAGTAAAGATTTTATTACTATCTTTATTATTATGTTAATATATGGAATTTTATCTTTTATTAATTTGGGTACATTTAATAGTCCTCAATCTTTTTATAGTGCTTTTCAGGATGATTATATTACTTTTGAATTAGAAAAATATGATGAAGTAGAATATATGATGGTATTTAATGGACATAATAATTCTAAGTATCAAGTGTATACTTCTATGAATAATAAAAATTATACTTTTGTTAAAGAAGTAGATGGATCTGGTTCTTTTGCTTGGGATAAGAAAATTATATTAGATCAGTCTAAATTTATTAGATTTAATTTTACTAAGGATTCTACTTTGGGAGAAGTTGCTTTTTATAATAGTGATGGAGAATATTTAGAAATTAAGTCTATTAAGAGTAATTCTGGAGTAATTGCTAATAACTTAAAAGATGAGAAGAGTACTATTCCAAATCAAATTAGTTATATGAATTCTACTTATTTTGATGAGATATATTTTGCTAGAACAGCATATGAATATGCTCATGGACTTGATACTTATGAATGGACTCATCCACCTTTAGGTAAAGTACTTCAAATGATACCGATTATAATTACTAATAATTTTTCTCCTTTTACTTATAGATTTATGGGTAATATTGCTGGAATACTTATGGTATTTGTTATGTATTTATTTGGTAAAGAGTTATTTATTAAGAGAAAGTATGCTATTTTAAGCAGTTTAATTATATGTTTAGATACTTTTCATTTTGTACAAACTAGAATGGGTACAGTAGACTCTCATTTAGTATTATTTATTTTATTGGCTATTTATTTTATGCATAGATTTATTAGAGAAGAGAAGACATCTAATTTATTCTTATCAGGATTATTTTTTGCTTTATCTATATCGGTTAAATGGACTGGATTTTATTCTGGAATAGGTTTAGCAATTATATATTTTATATATTTATTTAGTAAGAAGAAATTTAATGTTGAATATATAGTTAAAGGTAGTATATTCTTTGTAGTTATACCTTTATTTATATATTGCTCTATATATTTATTATTTCCTAACAATTTATTATATACTAATAATTTAAAAAATATAGAGATACAACAAAAAGAGATGTATTTATATCATTCTAAATTAAATGATGATCATCCTTTTTCATCTAAATGGTATACTTGGCCAATTTCTTATAGACCTGTTTGGTATTATCAAAAAATATATAATAAAGATATTAAAGAGACTATTTCTGGAGTTGGTAATCTAATAATATGGATTATGTGTATATTTGGTTTTATTTATACTTTATTTAAATCTATATTTAAAAAAGATAAGAATAGTTTATTTTTAATTATTATGTTTTTATCTTTATGGTTACCTTATGTATTTATTGGAAGAGTAATGTTTTTATATCATTATTTTCCTGCTTTAATAATATCTATGTTATGTTTAGTTAATTTACTTAAAGATATATATGAAAATACTAAGTTTAAGATTATTATTCCTATATTTTTATTTTTATCTTTAGCATTTTTTATTATTTATTATCCTATTATTACTGGTATTCCTACTAGTAGGGAATATATTGACAAATTAGAGTTATTTAATTCGTGGATTTTTTAAATATATATGATATAATTATTTTGATAATGGAGGAATAAAAATGAGGGCAATTTGTGTTGGACATTCTACTTTTGATACTACTTTACCAATGAATGAGTATCCTATAGAGAATACTAAAAATAGGATTGAGAAACATATAGAGTGTGGGGGAGGACCTGCTAGCAATGGAGCATATTTATTACAAAAATGGGGTATGCCTACTACTATTTGTTCTGTTGTTGGTGATGATTATTATGGAGATAGAATTTTAGATGATTTTATACAGGTTGGTGCTGATATTAGGTATATAGAAAAGACTAAGAATCATTTTACTGATAGTAGTTATATAATTGCTAATATGAGTAATGGAAGTAGAACTATTATTAGTTCTAAGGATATTAAGATTAGAAAGCTTTCTCAAGATGTTAATGATAAGTGTGATGTTATATTAATAGATGGAGAACATCCTGAAACTGCACTTCAAGTTCTTAATAATAATCCTGATGCTATTAGTGTAATTGATGCTAGTAGATTAAATGATGATACTAGAGCTTTAGGTAAAAAGGTTACTTATTTAGTTTGTTCTCATGAATTTGCTGAGGAATTTATTAATAAAAAGCTTGATTATAATAATATTGAATTACTTACAGAAGCTCATAAAGAATTAGTTAAGTACTTTAATACTAATGTTATTATTACATTAGAGGCTAATGGCAGTTTTACTATTATAGATGGCAAATATAAAATAGTTCCAAGTATTAAAGTGAAAGCAGTTGATTCTACTGGAGCAGGAGATATATTCCATGGAGCATTTACTTACTTTATTGGAATGGGTTATCCATTATATGAAGCTATTAGACTTGCTTCTGTTACTGGAGCTATATCAGTTACAAGAATTGGTTCTAGATTTTCTATACCTACATTAAAAGAGGTATTGGAATATGATAATGTTATATAATAATCTTCCTACATTGGATCTTCATGGATATGATAGAGATTATGCTAGAATTATGATTAATGACTTTATTAGTGATAATTATAAGATAAAAAATAGAAAAGTAATTATTATTCATGGTAATGGATCTGGAGTTATAAAAAAGACTACTCAAGAGACATTAAGAAGAAATAAACTAGTAGAAGAATATAAAATTGATAATTTTAATGACGGTCAAACCATTGTAAATATCGTAAATTTTTAGACTAAAGTCCGTTTTTTAACGGTTCTTTTTCTTTTTCATA
>CALYOH010000042.1 GCA_945228905.1 uncultured Caryophanales bacterium | reverse complement strand
ATAAAGTAGGTCTCTCTTTTTTTGAGTCCACTTTATAGGTTACATTTTATTTTTACACTGTCTACATTTTTTTTTATCACTTCATAAGAGTCTTTTTTATTTATGTATTATATATCAAAAACAAATGTTTTTTTTATAAATTATTTTTATGAATATTTAATTTTTTTACTTTTTTTGTAAATTTTTATATTAAATTTTTATTTTATTTTTATATAAAAAAACTTGATTATCTTTTTAAACTATATAATATCAACATTTTCCGTATAATAAGAATTTTTTATAGCTATATAACTTGTATAAATTTGACTATTAAGAAGAGTTTTGCTAAAATATTGAACTATCACATGCGAAAGAGGTGTTATTATGAATAAGCAAGATATGATACAAGCATGTAGTGATGATCCCACCCATATATTTACTTTAATTAAACAAGGTGAATTTGATGTAGTAGAAGAAGTTCTTCTTAGAAAGATTGTTAATATTAATGAAGTTGATAGTGTAGGTAATGATGTTATTACTAAATTACTTAAAGCTAAACAATATGATTTAGTAATTGAATTTATGAAGAAAAGAAATTGGGATGTAAATCATAAGAATATAGATGGTGATACATTTGGACATATTCTAGCTTTAGATAATTCATTACAAGCTGTAGAAGTAGTTAAACAATTAACTAAGAAAAAGAATTATGACCCAAATGAAAAGAATAATAAAGGTGAAACTATATTTGATAGGGCAATGTCTAATAATTATTTATGTACAATATTTAGAATACTTGAAGATAAGAGATTTAATGATATAGATGTTTTCTCATTTAAACATTTATTTAATCTTACTATTAAGTCTAAATTATATGGTAAATATACTAAGATAACTAATTTAGAGATTATTGTTGATAGTTTAGTTAAGAAAGATTTAGATTCTTCTATGACTAAGTTAATTACTACTATTAAAGATAATTTTAAGTATATTAAACAAGATTTATTAAATGATAATTCTTATAAACTTGAATCATTAATTAATAATTATATATAAGCAAGTAATACTTGCTTTTTTCTTGTTTTATTATAAAAAAAATAGTATCATATATAGGAATGGAGTGGTTGTATGAATCTACCTAATTTAATTGAAGCAAAGAGTCGAAATAGAAAAGATTATAATAGAATAGATTATAAGATAGATGATTCTATTATAAATAAGTATAAAGGTAAAACATTCTTTATTAAGACATATGGTTGTCAAATGAATGAACATGATACTGAAAATATTAAGGCTTTACTTATTGATTTAGGTTTTTCTGAAGTAGATAATTATTTAAATGCTGATTTAGTTCTATTAAACACTTGTAGTATTAGAGAGAATGCTCATAATAAAGCATTTGGTATGTTAGGTAGACTAAAACATTTAAAAGAAGAAAAGAAAGATTTATTGATTGGTCTTTGTGGATGTATGGCACAAGAAGTTGGTGTTGTAGAAGAGATATTAAAAGATTATAAGTTTGTTAATTTTGTATTTGGTACGCATAACTTATATCAATTACCTGAAATATTAGATAAAGCAATAGAAGAGAATAAACAACAAATAGAGGTATTTTCTAGAGAAGGAGATCTTGTAGAAGGTTTACCTGTAGTTAGAGCAAATTCATATAAAGCATATGTTAATATTATCTATGGTTGTGATAAGTTCTGTACTTATTGTATTGTTCCTTATACAAGAGGAAGAGAAAGAAGTAGAAAGAAAGAAGATATCTTAAATGAAATAGATAAATTAATAGAAGATGGTTATAAAGAAGTAACTCTTCTTGGACAAAATGTTAATGCTTATGGAAAAGATCTTTATGATGATTATAATTTGGGTAATTTACTTGAAGATATTGCTTTAAAAGATATTCCTAGAATTAGATTTATGACTTCTCATCCTTGGGACTTTACTGATAAGATGATTGAAGTTATTGGAAAATATCCTAACATTATGCCTGCTGTACATTTACCTGTACAGAGTGGATCTTCTAGAGTATTAAAACTTATGGGTAGAAGATATACTAGAGAGAGTTATTTAGAGTTGTTCCATAAGATTAAAGATACTGTTCTTGGAGTTAGTATTAGTACTGATATTATTGTAGGATTCCCTGGAGAAACTGAAGAGGACTTTAATGATACATTATCTTTAGTAGAAGAGTGTAAGTATGATAATGCATTTACTTTTATATTTTCTGAAAGAGAGGGTACTCCTGCTTGTAAATTAAAAGATAATACTACTTTAAAAGAAAAAGAAGATAGATTACAAAGACTTAATGAAGTTGTTAATAAATATTTCTTAGAGAATAATAAGAAGTTAGAAAATACTACTTTAAAAGTATTAGTAGAGGGTATATCTGATAAAAAGGGTATGTATTATGGATATAGTGAAACTAATAAATTAATTAATTTTTCTGGAGATAGGGAATTAAATATAGGAGATATTGTTGAAGTAGAAATTACTGATGCTAAAACATGGAGTTTAGATGGAAGACTTATATAATTCTTTAGATGAAGTTATTAAGTGTATAAAGGAATCTCCTGAATATATTAAGTGTAATGAATTAAAAGATAAGATGAGTAGTAATAGTGAAATAACTGAGTTAATTAATAAGACTAAGAAATTACAAAAAGAATATATTAAAAGTAATGATGATAATATAAAGATAGAACTTGATAATATTACAGAGAGATTAAATGATATACCTATTTATTATATGTATAATGAGAATTTAAAATTAGTTAATGATAAAATAGAGTATGTTAAAGATAGTTTAAATAATTATTTTTATAAATTATTTAATGAAGAATAAAATTTGATGATTAGTAGTTATCGCCACCTACTATAAAAAAGTGAAAGAAGGTTTATTATGAATTTAATACTTGGATTTATTAGTATTATATTATGTTTTATATGTGTTGTTATTGTTGAAAAATTATTTAAAAAAGAGGGATTAATTGTTTGGGTAAGTTTTGCTACTGTAGTAGCAAATATAGTTGTAGTTAAGATGGTAAATCTACTTGGATTTACTTCATCTCTTGGAAATATATTATTTGCTTCTAATTTTTTAGCAACTGATATATTAGTAGAAAAATATGATAAGGAATCAGCTAGAAAAGCCATTAAGATGGCTTTGGTATTTACTTTAATGTTTATAGGTATTACGCAAATAACATTATTGTTTATACCTGATTCTACTGATATTGCTCAAAGTGCTATGAAGGATATATTTTCATTAAATGTTAGAGCAAGTATTGCTAGTATTACAATGTATTATATTAGTAATAATTTAGATATATTCTTATTTGAAAAGATAAGAGAAAAATTCCCTAAACAATTATGGTTAAGAAATAATGTGGCAACTATTGTATCTAATTGTACTGAGAATTATATATTTAATTTTTTAGCTTTTGTTGGAATATTTAGTTTACCTACAATTATTTCTATAGCAACAACATCTACAATAATTGAAATAATTATCGCAATATGTGATACACCATTTCTATATATATCAAAACATTTAAAATAAAAAGAATAGGTTTTCCTATTCTTTATTTATTTCTTTTAATATTATTTCTGCTGATTCATTAATAAATTCTTTTACTGGTTCTATATCAAAAGCATAAGCTTTTGTTTCTTTAGAGTTTTCTATTAATAATCCCATTTTATTTATTAGAATATCTAATTTTTCTACAGGTATTTCATTAATATGTGTTTCTGGTACTTTATATTCTTCATAGAATATTTTTAAATCTAATCCATAATCATCTATTATTTGTTTATTTATATTTGTATAATCTGAATAAATCATATTCATCATTTCATCTGGTGTTGTTTTTACTATTGATCCATCTGATAGTTTTATATATTCTGTATTGGTTATTTTATTTATAAAACCATCAAACCATAATTTATCTGTATATAGGTGAACATAATAGCCTAAATCAAAATCAAAGTCTCTAAAGTCTTTATGTCTATATTCAAATAATTCCATGTTAGGTACATCATCTTTAGTATTTATTAATAAGTGTGATATTTCTTTTGATTGTCCTATTTGTTTAGAAATATCTGGGGCGATTACTCCTAAATAGAAATTCTTTTTGTTTTTTAAATTTAATCTGTCTTCCATTTTTTTAGCTACTGCTAAATGGATTATTGTTGAAGCCATTATATCCCTCCATATTCTATTAAAATTATAACATACTAGTAATAATATAATTAATAAAAAATTAATCATTGTGACAATTATTTACATTTACCTGTTAACAAAAAAATGTTGACAACAAATGAAATATTTAATATAATATCATTGTTATTTAGAAATGGAGGGATTTTAATGGCAGTTAAATTAAGATTAACAAGAATAGGAGCTAAAAAGAGACCAACTTATAGAATTGTTGCAACTGATTCAAGACGTCCAAGAGATGGTCAATATTTAGAATTAATCGGAACTTATTCTCCAATTGATGTTGAAGAAAATCAAGTTAAGGTTAATAAAGAAGTTGCTTTAAAATGGCTTAATCAAGGAGCTGTTCCTACTGATACTGTTAGAAATATTTTTAGTAGAGAAGGAATCATGAAAGAATTTGCTGATTCTAAAAAGAAGGATAACTAATTATGGATTTAGTAAAATTAACTGAAGAAATAGTTAAATCATTAGTAGAAGATACTGATGGTGTTAGTGTTAAAGAATTCCCAAGTGAAGAAGAAAATGCTATTCTTATTCAAGTAATGGTTAATGAAAATGACATGGGAAGAGTAATTGGTAAGAGCGGTCGTACTGCTAATGCTATAAGAACTTTAGTTCAAGCTAGTAGTGCACTTAAAGATAATAAATATGTTAAGATTGACATAGATAAGTTTTAGAAAGTCATTGACTTTCTTTTTTTGACTTTTAATTTATTCTTATTTAGTATATAATTTTATAAGAGGTAATTTTATGAATGAAGAATTAAAAATTCCTAATCATGTTGGTATTATCATGGATGGTAATGGTAGATGGGCAACAGAAAGAGGAATGGTTAGAACTATGGGACATAAGACTGCAGTTAATACATTAAAAGGATTATGTACTCATATGGCAGATGTAGGTGTTAAATATGCATCTTTATATGCTTTTTCTACTGAAAATTTTAAAAGAGATAAATCTGAAGTAGATTATTTAATGAATTTATTTATTAGTTCTTTTAAGAAAGAATTTAAATTTTTATTAGAAAGAAATGTTAGAGTAGTTTTTTCTGGTAGAAGAGAACCTTTACCAGAAAAAGTATTAGAAGCTATGGATGAAATAGTTGAGGATACTAAAAATAATACTAATCTTACTCTTAATATTTGTTTAAATTATGGTAGTCATGCTGAAATAACTGATATGACTAAAAAATTATGTGAGCTATATAAAAATGGAGAAATTAATTTAGAAGATATTACTGATGAATATATTCAAAAGAATATGTATCAAGATCTTCCTCCTCTTGATTTTGTTATTAGAACAAGTGGTGAATTAAGATTAAGTAATTTTATGATGTATCAAGCTAGTTATGCTGAATTTTACTTTCCTAAAGTATATTTTCCGGATTTTAATGAAGAAGAGTTTGATAAAGCTATTTTAGAATTTAATAAAAGAAATAGAAGATTTGGAGGTATAAAAAATGAAAAAGAGAATAATTAGTGCAATTGCAATGATTGCTATATTTGTTCCATTATTAATAATTGGTGAATTACCATTTGCATTATTAATGACTTTTTTAGCAGTATTTGGACTATATGAATTAATTAAAGTTAGAGAAAATGAAAAGAAGTTTCCTACATTTCTTAAAATAATTGCTTATATTATAGTAGCAATATTATGTTTATATGATATAGGACAAGTTGAATTTAAAGTGGCTTTTGATTATAGAGTTATGGCTGCATTAATATTCTTATTTATGTCTCCTATAGTATTTATTAATAATAATGAAAAATATAATATAGAAGATTCATTATATTTAGTTGGATCTACTTTATTTATAGGATTAAGTTTTAATTTAATTGTTATTACACGTAATTTTGATATTATGTATATTATTTATCTATTCTTAATTACTATAATTACTGATACATTTGGTTTAATTACTGGTATGTTAGTTGGTAAAAATAAATTATGTGAAAAGATTAGTCCAAAGAAAACTATAGAAGGATTAGTAGGTGGTACTTTAATGGGTACATTTGTTCCTACAGCATTCTATTTTACTGTTATTAATTCTAATATTTCATTAGTATTACTTATATTTATTACTTTAGGATTAAGTTTAATTGCACAGTTAGGAGACTTAGTTTTCTCATCTATTAAAAGAAACTATGATGTTAAGGATTTCTCTAATGTTATTCCTGGACATGGAGGAGTATTAGATAGATTTGATAGCTTAGTATTTGTAACTTTAGCATTTATAATTATATTTGGAATAGTTTAGGAGGGGTATAATGTCTATAATAATTAACATATTATTATTTCTTGTTATTTTAACTATTATTGTAGCTTTTCATGAGTTTGGACATTTTTTACTTGCTAAACTTAGTGGAGTTTATGTATATGAATTTTCTATAGGTATGGGACCTAAAATATGCGGTTTTAAAAAGGGAGAAACTGAATATACTTTAAGAGCTATACCAATAGGTGGATTTTGTAGTTTAGCTGGGGAAGCTTTAGATGAAGATGATTCTAAAAAGATTCCTAAGAATAGAAGATTACAAAATAAAACTGCTTGGCAAAGATTCTTAATTATGGTATTTGGACCATTAAATAACTTTATTCTTGCAGTAGCAATTTTATTCCTTTTAGCTTGTATTTGGGGTGGAAGTACAATGAATCCAGTTATTACTGAAGTAGAGAGTGGAAGTGCTGCTGAAGTAGGTGGAATACAAACTGGAGATAGAATTTTAAAAATAAATGGTAATAAGATTAGTACATCAGATGATGTAATTCTATATTTAGCAGTTGGTGAACAAGGAAAGGCCACTACTTTTAGAGTAGAACATAAAAATGGAAAGACTGAGACTTTAAAAATAAAACCAACTAAAGAAAAAGTAGATGGAGAAACTACTTATAAGTATGGTATTGCAATGCAACAAGAAAAATATAAAGGAATAGGTGGAGTATTTACTTATACTTATAAGAAGACTTGTTCAATATTTAAACAAATGTATATTACAGTTAAATATTTAGTTACTGGTGGAATTAGTTTAAGTCAATTATCTGGACCAGTTGGTATTTATTCAATAGTTGGTGAGACTAGAACCGCTGGACTTGCTAATATATTATATTTAATGGCTTTCTTAAGTATAAATGTTGGATTTATTAATTTACTTCCAATACCTGCTTTTGATGGAGGACATATTCTATTTATAATTATTGAATTAATAATGGGTCGTCCAGTTAAACCAGAAGTTGAGAATACTATTCATACTATATTCTTATTCTTACTTATGCTTTTAATGGTTGTAATTACTATTAATGATGTAATTAAGTTATTTTAGAGGTTTAATATGAATAAGATTGGGATTATATTTTTATTAATTGCAGTAATATTCTTTGTGTTAGGAACTTTAATGTTCTTTGTACAAAAACTTATTACTAGTAGAATTTATCATAAACAATTTGTAGTAGAGGAAGAATCTATAAAGAAAATAGATAAATTAAATAAACCTGATAAAATAGATATTTCTCTATTAGAAGAAAATGATAATGATGAAATGGAAGAATTATAATATTCTTCTTTTTTTTGATATAATAAATATATATAGGAGGTGTTTTATGGTTGTTGGTGTATTAGTAGAATTATCTAATAAAAATATAGATCGTGTTTTTGAGTATAATGTACCAGATGATTTAGCATCTCTTATGAAGGTTGGAATAAGAGTACTAGTACCATTTGGAAAAATGGAATTAGAGGGATTTGTACTCGATATAAAGAATCATAAAGATACTGATAAAGATTTAAAGAGTATTATTAGTATAGTAGATTCTGAAGTAGTACTTAATGAAGAGTTACTTGAGTTAGGTAAATTAATGCAGAAGAGTACTTTAAGTACATTAATTAGTTGTTACCAAGCTATGTTACCTAAAGCTTTAAAAGCTAAGAATGGAAGTAATATAAATATTAAGTATGATATTTTTTATAAAATTAATACAAATATTACTATTGATAAATTAAATGATAGTCAAAAGAAGATTATAGATTTAGTTAAAGAAAAGGGATTAGTATTAAGAAAAGATCTTATTGATATTTCTATTAGTAGTTTAAATACTTTAATAAAAAAAGGATATTTAATTGAAGAGAAAAAAGAACATTATAGAGTTTTATATAAAGAAAAAGATATTATTAAAAAGAAATTAACTGATGATCAATTAAATGTTGTTAATAAGGTTATTAATGGTTCTAATGATACTTATTTATTATATGGAGTTACTGGCTCTGGTAAAACAGAGGTTTATATGGAAATAATAGACTATTATCTTAATTTAGGTAAAACTAGTATTGTACTTGTACCTGAGATTAGTTTAACTCCTCAAATGGTTAATAGATTTAGAGAAAGATTTGGAGATAAAATAGCAGCACTTCATTCTGCTTTATCTGATGGAGAAAAGTATGATGAATGGAGAAGAATATATAGAAAAGAAGCTTCTATTGTTATTGGGGCTAGAAGTGCTATTTTTGCACCTTTAATTGATATTGGTGTAATTATTATTGATGAAGAGCATTCTGACTCATATAAACAGAGTGATTCTAATCCAAGATATAATGCTAAAGATATTGCGATACTTAGAAGTAAATATCATAATTGTCCGGTTGTTTTAGGTAGTGCTACTCCATCATTAGAAGCTATAGCTAGAGCTCAAAAAGGGGTATTTAAATTATTAGAATTACCTAAGAGAGTTAATGGTAAATCTTTACCTAAAGTTAGTATTATTGATATGAATGAAAGAAAGAAAAGTAAGGGTTACTTCTCTTTAGAATTATTAAATTCTATTAAAGATAGATTAGAAAAACAAGAGCAAATAATATTACTATTAAATAGAAGAGGTTATTCTAATTTTGTTACTTGTAAGAATTGTGGATTTACTTTTAAATGTCCTAAATGTGATATTACACTTACTTATCATAAGAGTAGTAATACTTTAAGATGTCATTATTGTGGATATGGAGAAAAAGTATTTAAAAAGTGTCCTGAATGTGGAGAAGAAGCTTTAAGTAATTTGGGTGTTGGTACTCAAAGAATAGAAGAGGAATTAAAAAATATTTATCCTTCTTCTAGAATACTTAGAATGGATTATGATACTACTAGTAGAAAAGGTATGCATGAAGAGATGATTGATAAATTTAAAAATCATGAATATGATATTCTTTTAGGTACTCAGATGGTTGCGAAAGGATTAGACTTTTCTTTAGTAACATTAGTTGGTGTAATTAATGCTGATACTTCTTTAAATATTCCTGATTTTAGAAGTAGTGAAAATACTTTTTCATTGCTTAGTCAAGTTGCTGGTAGAAGTGGTAGAAGCGAAAAAAATGGGGAAGTTTTTATTCAAACATTTAATCCTGATCATTATGCTATTAATTTAGTTAAGACTCATAATTATATTGGCTTTTATGAAAAAGAAATGAGTATTAGAAGAATGTTAAAGTATCCTCCATATTATTATTTATGTAATATTAGAATTAGTGGTAAAGATGCTTCTTATATATATGAAGAATCTTTAAAAATAAAAAGAAGTTTAGATAGAAATATTCCAAATGATATAGTATTGGGTCCAAGTAATAGTTCTATATTTAGAATTAATGATATATTTAGATATAATATTATTATTAAATATAAAAATGATAAGAATTTATATGAAGTATTAGATAAAATAATAGAACATTATAAAACTAATAGTAAAATTAAAATAGATGTAGATTTTAATCCGAGTCAGGTACTTTAAAAAAATATAAAAGTATGTTAAAATTACTATAGAATAGGAGAATTGTATATGGATAATGAGAATAATAATGCAGAGTTAGATGTTAATAAAAATAAAAGGGAAGAATATGAGCAATTAATGAAAGATTCTTCAACTCAATTAGATGGTTATTGGGATTCAAATAATCCATTTGTTAAGATATTATTAATTGGATTATTTATTCTTATAGTAGTTGGATCTCTTGCAATATTAGTTCCATATTTTTTAGGTAAATAAATATATGTATAATTTTACCGAGGAGGTGATGTAGTGTTAGATGAATATATTAAAAGAGATGATGTTAAAGAGTTTATTAAAGAATTAATTAATAATCATCGTTATTATGAAAAGTCTTTTAATAGTGGAAGTGTATACTCTAGATATATACTTAATGAAATGGCATTATATACCTTTTATGATGCATTAATTAAATATAAAATTGTACTTGATGATATATATTTATTTGATGAGTTTTTAGAACAAATGGGTAAAATTTATAATAAATTAAATAATTATGATGATATAGAAATTGGTATTAATAAATTAATTGGTAAGATGGTTGCGATTAAATTAGAAATAAAAGATGTTAATGATTCTATTAATAGGAAGCAACTTATTAGTTATATATTTAATAAATATATTTTAGAAGGATATTATATTCATGGTTTTAGTACTATATACTATGATGATATTAAAGAGAAGGGATTAATTCCTAATAATTATAAGAATTATTATTCTAGTATGAAGGAAGTTAATAAGATATTTAATAAATATGGATATAATTTAATTGATAAAGATTTTGATAGTAATAAGATATATTATACTAATTATTAAATAATGGATTTTTTTATTAAATTTT
>CALYOH010000041.1 GCA_945228905.1 uncultured Caryophanales bacterium | reverse complement strand
GACATGTAGAGAGGTCTCGTGGGCTCGGAGATGTGTATAAGAGACAGCTTGCTAATCGTGAAAATGTAAATATTTTAGTACTTGATACTGAAGTATATTCAAATACTGGTGGACAAGCATCTAAGTCTACTAGAACTGGAGCAGTTGCTAAATTTGCTGCTGGTGGAAAAGAAACTGCTAAAAAGAATTTAGCTAAGATGGCTTTAAGTTATCCACATGTTTATGTTGGAACTATATCTTTAGGAGCTAATGCAATGCAAGCTATTAAAGTTATGAAAGAAGCAGAAGCTTATGATGGACCATCTATTATAATTGCTTATGCTCCATGTATTGCACAAGGAATAATTAAAGGTATGAAGAATTCTATAGCAGAAGAGAAAGCTGCTACTCAATCTGGATATTTCCCATTATTCCATTTCAATCCAGAAAGTGGAGAATTTAAAGTAGATAGTCAAGCTGACTTTACTAAGTTTGATGAATTCTTACAAGGAGAAGATAGATTTAGAAGTTTAGCTAAGATTAATAAAGATGGAGAAAAATTATTAAATCAAAATAAAAAGCAAGCTGAAAATACATATAATTATTATAAAGATTTAGAAAAGAAAGAGGATTAATATGAAAAAAAGAATAGGTGTTAGATTAACTTCATTAGGAATAGCAGCATTAATAGCTGTAAGTGGTCCATTTACTGTAAAAGCGCATGCTGAGGATTATAATCAGAATAATACCTATTCTTATAATATCTCTTATGTTAAAGATGAATCTGGTATTATATTTGATGATAATTATACTGAAGAGTTAATGAATCAATATAGAATGGCTCCAGATAGTCAAGTTATTGAAATACCAGAACAATTTGATTATGATGTAAGACGCAGTATAGGTAATATTTCTGAAGATGAAGAAATTACTGTTGGTCATTTAAGAAAAATAACAAGATTATTCCTTACAACATCATATGATGATTTAGATATGAGTTGGATAAATTATTGTACTAATGTAGAAGATTTATTTATTACAGGAGCAATTGCTAATAATTTAGATGAAGTAATAGGATTAGAACATGTAAAGACAGTTTCTTTAGGTGTTCCAGTAGATAGAAAATTACATTTAGAACATTGTTCTTTCTTAAAACATTGTCCTGAAATAGAAAATTTATATATAGGTGGACAATTTGATCCTGAGTATTTATATCAACTTGATAATGTTAAAGGTATGGATTTAAATATGTTCTATAATCGTAATATTGATTATAAGAGATTAGATTTTCTTGATAATTTAACTCTTAATGGAGGAGCATATGATATCGCTATTCACTTAAGTAATGAAGATATTGCTTATTTAGAAAGTAAGGGTGTTACTATTACAAAGGGTGGTTTTGATGATACCACTATGGAAGATGTTAAACATATTAATGAAGAATTAGATCAAATTATTAAAAGTTTAAATCTATCACCAAATGCAACTGAGGAAGAAAAGATTAATGCGGTATTAATTTATTGTTTAGAAAATCTTGAATATGATAGTGAAGTATCTGATTTATTAGATGCTGGAAGAAGAAATGAAATTGATCATGATCATTTCTATCATGGTGGAGATCTTTATGGAGCATTAGAATTAGATTCTCAAATATGTGGTAATTATGCTGCATTAATGGATGCTTTACTATATAGAGTGGGAGTAAATTCTTATGTTTTATCAAGTGAAACCCATGGATGGAATTTAGTTGAAGTTGATGGAGAGTATTATTTTGTAGATGCTACATGGCTTGATTCTCAAAATGTAGTTGTATATACTGAAACAAAGGAGACAACTCCTGATGGTTATTCAATTACATTGACTCCTGAAAAACATAAGGCTGAAGATATTATTTCTTCAAATGATGAATTAATGGATCAATTAGATTGGTATAGAGTAAATCCATATGATTATAAAATGAATCCTGATAGTTTTGAAACAGGTAGGTCATTTGGCTCACATCAAGCGGGGGATTTTCCTATTAGTATAGTAGAAGTTACTAATAATGGTGAAAGTGATGCTACAACTGTACAACCTGTAAGTGATAGTACTAATACTAATTCTACGGCTAATAATGACGATAATCCTATAGAGAAAAAAGTTGAAAAGAGCTTTGGAGAAAGATTATTTGATGTTACAATTGGTAATAAGACATTTAGAATTACTGGTGCAGTATTAGTTGCTATTATGAGTTCTTTAGGTATTGCAATTTCTGTTCGTAAGAAAAAAGAACAAGAAAGATTAAGAAAAAGAAGACAACAATACTTCTCTTATGGAAATGATCCATATAGTAGTGGTTCAACTAGTTATGATTGGGGAACTTCTACTTACGATTCTTTTAATGATAATTCTAAAAGAAAATATTAAAAACAGTATTTTACTGTTTTTTCTTTTATTTTTTAGTAACATATGATATAATATGTGCAACTTGAGGGGAAGAGGATAAAATGGCTAAAAAAGAAGTTGAACCAGTAAAATTAGAATCTTATTTTAATAACTATGATGATGAAGATGAAGAAGTAATTGAAGTTGAAGACGATACAGATAATAATTATGATGAATATGTAGATGCTTATGAAGACTTTAATAAAATAAATGAAGATGTAGAAGAAGCGGTTATTGAAGAGAAAAAAGATAAGACAGAATATTCAAAAGTACAAAAACATAGATCTTATAGAGATGTATATAAAGAATTAGATGAGATAGATGATGAATATGAATCTACTATATTTAACGGAATACTTTCTTTAATATCTAAATGTTTTAGTATTATTGGTGTAATTATTGCTATTATACTTATTGCATATTTTATTGTAATAGGTCAATTCCAAAACTTAATACTTTATATTTTAGGTTTAATAGCATCATTCTTCTTTGGATGGTTCTTTATGTATTTCTTAGTTAAGTTTACTGAGAATAATTAAACTTGTCATAAGACAAGTTTTTTCTTTATATAATACACAAAAAGAAGACGTCGGCCACGTCTTCTTTTGTTTTTAATCTAAGAGGCTGCACCCCCTGAGGGCAGCCTCCAAAAAGAATAAAAAGGGGTTGGCTAGTGTGATACTAGCGACCAATTCGCCTAATTCCGAATTGGTGATTTATATCCTACTTGAAAAGGTCAATTTTGTCAATATTTTTATTAAAAAAAATTAATTTTTTTTGTTTATTATAAAAACGTCAAAACGTTGATTTATATACATATAATTAATTATAAATAGAATTTATAATAGTGCTTTTTTTCTTTGAAAAAAAACTTATTTATGATATAATATGCAAGAGATAGAGGAAAACGTTCCTTTATAATATTTTAGACAAGGAAGTGATTGTGTGGCAGAATTAAAAGATGTTAGAGGAGTTGGACCAAAATCCCTTTCTTTATTAAATAAAATTGGTATTTATACAATAGATGATTTGGTTACTCATTATCCTTTTAGATATGATGTTTTAGAAAGATGTGATCTTGCTAAAGCTAATGATGGGGATAAAATAACTATTGATGGAAAAATAGAAAGTATACCTATACTTATGAGATTTAAAGCTGGTCTAAATAAAATGAATTTTAGATTAGTTACTCAATCTGGTGTAGTAGGTGTTTCTATATTTAATAGGGCTTTTTTAAAGAGTCAATTAAGTGTTGGAACTGGTATTACAGTTATAGGTAAAATTGATAAAACTAAGAATGTTATTACTGCTAGTGATATAAAGATGGATGTTCTTACTAATAAAGTTAAAATTGTACCTGTATATCATTGTACAAGTGGTTTAACTAATAAGAATATGTCTACATATATAAACATGGCTTTACTAGAGTTTGGTAAAGATGTAATAGATTATATTCCTGAAGAATATATTAATAAGTATAATTTCTTAAATAAGAAGACATCTTTAAATATTATTCATAATCCAAGTACTTCTGAGAAATTAAAAGAAGTTACTATAAGATTAAAATATGAAGAATTATTCCAATTTATGTTTAAGATTAATTATTTAAAACAACAAAATAAAAAGAAAAATACTGGTCTTATTAGAACTATTGATAAAGATAAATTAAATAAGTTTATTGAAAAGATTCCATTTAAATTAACTGGTGATCAAGAAAAAGCTATAGATGAAATTATTAATGATTTAGAAGGAACAGGAAGAATGAATAGACTTCTTCAAGGAGATGTTGGCTCAGGTAAAACTGTTGTTGCTTTTATAGGTATGGTTGCTAATCATTTAAGTGGATATCAAAGTGCTTTAATGGCTCCTACAGAAATTTTAGCTACACAACATTATAATAATTTAAAAGAATTCTTAAAGGGTACTAAGATTAATATTGCTTTACTTACTGGTAGTACTTTAAAGAAAGATAAAGTAGAAATATATAAGGGTTTAAAAGATGGAAGTATAAGTATGGTTGTTGGTACTCATGCTTTAATACAAGATGAAGTTGAATATAATAATTTAGGTTTAGTTATTACAGATGAACAACATAGATTTGGTGTTCATCAAAGAGCTAATCTGCAAAATAAGGGTGTTAAACCTGATGTTTTATATATGAGTGCTACTCCTATACCTAGAACTTATGCTTTAACAATCTTTGGAGATATGGATGTATCTAATATTAAAGAAAGACCTAAAGGTAGACAAAAAATAGATACATATTTAAAGAAGAATAGTGAAATTAAAGATGTTCTTGAAATGATGTATAGTGATTTAAAGAAGGGACATCAAATATATGTAATTGCTCCATTAATAGAAGAAAGTGAGAATAGTGATTTAACTACTGTTAATGAGTTAAAAGAACAAATGAAACTTGCTTTTAAAGATCTTTATAAAATAGATATAGTTCATGGTAAGATGGCTAGTGGTGCTAAAGATTTAATTATGGAACAATTTAAAAATAATGAAGTACAAATACTTATTTCTACAACAGTAGTAGAAGTTGGTGTAGATGTTCCTAACGCTACTACAATGGTTATCTTTGATGCTGATAGATTTGGTTTATCTACATTACATCAGTTAAGAGGACGTGTAGGAAGAGGTACTTCTAAGAGTCAATGTATTTTAATAAGTGATAGTGACGCAGAAAGATTAAATATCATGGTTAAAGAAGATGATGGATTTATTATTTCAGAAGAAGACTTTAAATTAAGAGGTCATGGTGACTTATTTGGTACTAAACAATCAGGAGATATGAGTTTTAAGATTGCTAATATAAAGAATGACTATAAGATACTTTTACAAGCTAGAAAAGATTCTAAAGAGTATTTATTAAATAAAGATACTAATGGAGATAAGATAAAAGAAATGCTTATTAATTCAATAGAAACACAAGAAAGCTAATTTGACTAAATTAGCTTTTTATGTTATAATATGTGGCGGTCAAAGGCAAAAAAGCACGTTTTCGTGTTTTTTTGTGGAAAGGGGAAATAATATAATGAGGAGATTATTTAATGATGTGTTCCAGTCTTTAGGATATGATATTACTTTACCTGGTGCTGAAATGTATTGTGATGTATTATGTGATGTAATTGAAGATAAAAAGAACGATATGTCTAATAGTGAAATATTAGAAATGATTCCTAGATATTGTCTAGAATATTATCATTTTTTTTATGAAGTTGGTAGAATTAAATTCTTTCAATTAATAGATGAATTTAGAAATAGTAAGAAACCTATAAGAAAAAAGAAAAGAAAAGTTAATGTAGATGATTTACTTGATAATCCTAACTTGTCTTTTGAAGAGCATTTATTATCTTTTGCCCCTTATTTTATAATGAAGGAACAAGAACTTGATAAGAATAAACAATATGTAAAAAAATAATTTTTAAATTATTTTTTTGTCTACGTCATTGACAATTTAAAAAATATAATTTATGATTAAGATGCGTGATGGTATAAATATCACGCCGATATCTCTCACGAATTTTATGTGAGAGTATATTCAACCGAACCCCCTGAAATCCCGTCAGAAATGGCGGGATACTTTTTTTATAAGGGTTTTAGAAGAAATATGATATAAAATAAAGGACATTTAAAGGACATATTAAAAATTATGTATTTTAATTGGATAATATAGGCGATAATAATGTGTAAAGTTATTACTTTCGATTGTAGTTAATTTAAGTGTATATTCATATGGGTATGCACTTTTATTTTTGTCACATTGTGTCCTAATATTTTAGTTATAGTAAATATATTGTTGTAATTTGTTATTTTATTCTTTCTGGTGTAAAATATAATTACTTGAAAGGAACGTGAGAGTATGGAAGATCCAATTAAGGTATGGGAGTTATCAAAAGATAAAACAGGTTTACCAGTAGATCTATGTGTAATAGATATAAATGAAGATTATCAAGATGATGATTATAAAGTAAGTGTTGATGATTATCCAAGTAGATTGATTATGCAAAACTATTATGATGATTCTGATAATAAAGAATTTGTTCATATTAGTATTGATAAAGATAATCCACAACTATTTTATGATATATTAAAAATAAATGAGAAAGACTTTGAAATAGTTAGAAAATTTATTAAGAAACACTATAATGATTTTATGGATTATATTAATGATAATATTGATATAACTGAATTAAGAAATAGAGTTTATAGTAAATAAAGGTCTCATTTTTGGTTAAAAGATAGATATGTGGTAAATCATATTTAAAAGATTATTATAGTTGCACATTTTGGTTATAATTGGGCAATAATAAGTAATTGTGATTGAAGGTGATTTAATGTATGGAACTCAATTAAAATATGATGGTAGCTTTAAAAATGTAGTTAAGAAGTCACCTATATTTTGGAAGAAAAATGTAGATATTCCTAAAAATATAAGAAAATTTATAGATGATTTTTCTCATAATATTATTTTGTATGATAGAGACAATGATTCTTATTATTGTTCTTGTTGTTTAAATAAACTGGAAGATTTTTACTGTAGTGAGTGTAATAAGCAATATAGAGATTTGAAACATAATCCAACTAAATGTTCAGATGTTATTGATGATGTCTATTCTTTTAATAAGTCTAGTTATTTTGTTAGACGATATTATTTTGTATTTGATGTAGTAGATAGTGAAGTAATTCTATATAATATTGTAGAAGAACATTCTAGAGAGATTTATATACAATTCCATAGAAGCGCATTATCTATTAAAAATGCTTATTGGATTCGTAATGATAGTATTGTAGATTTAATAACTAACAATGTGATTAATTTTGAAGATATAGATAAACAAATTAATACAATACATCCGATTTTTGATTTTTTATTTATTGATTTTGATTTAGATGTAAATTTATATGATGACTATTCATGTCGTAGAACTTTATATGTTGATAATCTTGATATACTGAGAGATACAATTTATAAATATACTAATATATGGGATTCTAAAGAATTTTTAAGGGATTATGATTTTAGGGTATTAAGCATTACTTATATCCCTTTAAGATTTAAACAATTTGAATATTTAATAAAATATAAACTATATAATTTAGCATTTGAGGCACCTCATTTATTAACAGGAAAAACTTTTAAAGAAAGATTTGGTGTTGATAAAGAGTTTTTATCATTTATGCAAGAAATTAACATTGATTATTATGAATTATTGGGGTTGCAACTTAGCAAATGTAAAAACAAATATTTATTGGGCTGTATTGGATGGGAATATGATATTGCAGTTGAATTGTTTAAAATAATATCATTTAATATGGATGAATTTGGAAAGTTTTTAGAAAAGCAATCAATTAATCGTATCCCTGAATATTTTGATTATATAAGAATGTCTATAGAATTGGGATATGATATAACTGATAAAAAGGTGTTATATCCCGAAAATTTTATGCAGGTACATGATAGATTATTTTTACAGTATGAAATATTAAAAAATACGGAAATTGAAAATAGTATTAAAAGTTTATCCAATGTCTTAGGTTTTAATCTTTATGAGGATGATAAGTATATTATTTTTCCAGCAAATTCGATAGAGAGTATGATTGATGAAGGAAGTCAACAACATAATTGTTTAAGAACATACATTTCAAGTTATGGTAATAATGAATGTCAAATATACTTTATGAGAGCTAAGAGTGAAAAAGATAAATCATTTGTTACTATAGAAGTTAGAAATAATAAAATTGTTCAAGCAAGAGCAAGATTTAATGAGGAACCTTCAAAAGAAATTATGGGCATCTTAAGAAAATGGGAAAGGACACTATTATTAGTGGAAACTGAATAAAAGCATACACAATTTGATTGGTATGCTTTTATTTTGGTTAATAATCTTGTAAATAAAATTCACATGTTGTAAGTAATAATTAGGAGGTGTTTATTGTGTGAAACGATACTGTGAAAATGAAACTGGACAGTATGTAAAAATATTATGTGAAGATGAAGCATTAAATATTTTAAAAGTTATGAGTGAAGATACATGGATAATAAATTTTCCAAATATAATTGTTGAGTTAATAACTTCTAGATTTAGTATTGCTCTTAAAGCTATTGAGTATGTTCCAAGTATTTATTTTGAATATAATATCAATTTGAGAAATAATAAAAAGATAATTAGAAAAACAATTATTTCATATAAGAAACATGGACATATAAATGAAATAAATATTAATGCAAGACCATTAACCAGAATGATGATAGAATAATTATTAGGATATTGGAGATTGATAGTATGAATGATTTAGATGATGTATTAAGTAAAAAAGAGATTGAATTGGAGAAGAAATTTAAACAGAACTATTTAATTAGTTATTCATATCTAATAGCAAGTAATATTAATTTGATATATGAACTTTATGGTAATAGTGGTACTGAATATACTTATGAGATGATTAAAAAATTATCCATGGATACTTTTCCGTTTAATAAAAGTGATATGAAGTTAATAGATAAACAAGTAGAGAAATATCTAATGGAGAGTTATCATTTAAAGTTTATACTGAAAGATGAATTGATGTTAAAAAAGTTTTTCAATAATAAGTAGGAAATGTATTTAATTTCATATATATAAGTAGATAGGCAATTTAATTGCTTATCAAATATATACGAGCTGTTGATAGCACATCTATTGATACGAGATGCAAACTCATGTAAAAGCACTAAAGAAAAACAATAAACTATTAATAAACATAATAAGAATAATAAGAATAATAATAATAAGTATAATAATAAAGACGATAATAAATGACTAATTAATAATTATATATTAATAACAGTAGTTGCAACAATCCTGCTGTTGTTATAATCGGTCAGATATTGTGCAACATTATTTCATTGGTGTTTATGTGTAATGTTGCACAAACTTTGTTCAAATTGGTTAATATTTGGTTATAACTTTGTATCAATCTTAAACCAAAGGAGGTAAAGTATGAAAGAAAAGAATATCTGGTTATTAAAGATAATTAATCCAAGTACTGATTATACACTAACCATATATGAGAATGGTTTAGTGTATGGAAAAGAGTATAATGAAAAATTATTTATACTTAACAATGAAACAATTGATGAGATTAAAAAGTATATTAAACGAAGTTTATACAAACTAAAAAGACAGGAAAAGATTATACAAAAAACTGGTGGATTTATTATCAAAATAAATGACACTAGTAGGAAGAATAGAAATATTAAAGTTTATGGTTGGGAACATGAAGATGATATTATTGAATTGATTAAGAACAAATCAAATATAGTTAAAAGTTTTGTATAATAGTTGCATTATTATCAATTATGGTGTTACTTATAATTAGCATATTCTTTTATTAAAAAATGATAATTACATTACTATATTACATAATGAGTTATAAGTTTATAGTAATAAAAAATATCCTAACTATTTAGGATACCTTTGACGTAGGCAATTACCAGTTGCCTCTTTTCTTTTGGAAGAGAAGAGATTATTTGAATTAATTCACTCAACTCTTTATCCGTATTAATTTTATTTAAATCATTAACATTAATTGGATTATTAGTTCTATCAAGTAAATAATCTAAGTTACAATTTAAATAATCCCCCATACTTATTAAAGTAGGAACACTTGGTATTTTTTGCCCGTTTATATAAGCATTGACTGTGCTATCACTTATCTTTGAGTTCATAGCAACTTTTACAACACTAAATCCATTATTTTCAATAATTGATTTTAGATTCTTCATTGTAATTTTAGATCTGATATTTTCATAGTTCTCTTTATCATTTATTCTCATAGTCATCACCTTTAATAAAATTCTATCAACTACAAAGACTTAATACTTACACTACAAAGTATTTGAAAACATACTAGAAAGATGTTAGAATAATACTAGAGGTGTATGTTATGGAAAAATTTGAAAATATTTTAAGGTTAAAAAATAGTAAAGAGTGGATAGAATTTGATCGTTATTGTAATACTGGATTCTTGGAACAAATTGACTTCTTCAGATATGAAGATATGCATACAAACTTTTTAGCAAGTTTATTAAAAGAAGATAATGTATTTGGATTAGGAACTAAACCATTAAAGTTATTCATTGAGTTACTAAAAGTTAAAAATAAAAATCATTTGGAGAACAAATTAAAACAGGATTTATTAAGCAATTATTCTGTTAGTAATATTGAAGTCTTAACCCAAGAAAGTATTGATGTAGGAAGACTTGATTTGTTAATCAAATTCAAAATTGATAATGAAAAATATAATATCATTTTTGAAAATAAATTATTCAGTGAAGAAAGTAGTGAAGATCAAACTAAAAGATATAAAGAGTATTTTGATAATCACTTTGCAAATGATAATAATATATATGTATTCTTATCATTAGATAATAATCTAGAAATATCTGCTGGAAATGATTACATTAGGATTGATTACCAAGAATTAATTTCTTATGTATTAGAACCTTGTTCATATTTAGAAACTAATAGTTTAGCATCAATCAGTGTTGAAGAATATTTAAAAGGATTTACTTATTTATGTGAATTTGGTTATATGCCTATTACTAGTACTTTGAGGAAACTATCAGTTGCTATCTATAATAATTATTGTGATATTTTAATGAACATTCTAAATGCAGATAATGAGTATATTGAATTTTATAACAATAATATAAAGCAGTTTAAAATATTATTTACTGTACTAAGCAAAGAAGATACTACAAATAGTGAATTATTAGGAAAGATAAATCGAAAAATATTAGGTAATGTAGGTAAATTTAGAGGTAAAGATTATAGTTGTAGAAAACAAACAAAAATGGTACGTGTTATATTAAAAGATTTGATTGATAATGGTTATTTAAAAACAATTGAGGATTTAGATGAACTTAAATTCTCAGATAATAGTTCCTGTCTCTTATCCACATCTGACGCTGCCGACGATCTTACGCGTGTAGATC
>CALYOH010000040.1 GCA_945228905.1 uncultured Caryophanales bacterium | reverse complement strand
TTATTTAAAAAAGGACTTTCTAACAAAATTTTCTCTACTCTAGATGTTGTTAAAGAAGAAAAACTTGGAAATATATGTAATATTACTACTGGAAAACTAGATGCAAATGCTATGGTAGAAAATGGTCAATATAGATTTTATACATGTGCTAAAGATTATTACTATATTGATAAATATGCATTTGATACAGAAGCACTACTTATTTCTGGAAATGGTGCTTATGTTGGATATATTCACTATTACAAAGGAAAATTTAATGCATATCAAAGGACTTATGTATTAGATCAATTTACTGAAAATATTCAATATATTAAAGTTTACTTAGATGAATTCTTATCTAAAAGAATTAATTCAGAAAAAAAAGAAGGTAATACTCCATACATCGTATTATCTACTCTCTCAGATATGATGATAAAATTAACAAATCCTAAAGATGAAAAAAAAGTAATAAATACATTTAATAATATTAAGAATAAAATTGATAAAGAAGAATTAAAACTTAATAAACTTATAGAACTAAAAAAAGGACTTATGCAAAATATGTTTGTATAGTCCTTTTTGTTTTATATTTCATCTAGTCCTAATTCTTTTAGATATACATTTAATTCTTTATCAACTTCTGCTATGTCTTTATCAATTTGTTTTAAATCTTGTTGAACAGCTTTAATATCAATCTCTTCTTCCTCTTCAAATGTATCTACATATCTAGGAATATTAAGGTTATAATCATTTTCTGCTACTTCTGACATAGGAGCAACATGACAATATTTTTCAACTTCTACTCTATTCTTGTAAGTTTCAATAATTTTATCTACATCTTCATCTCTTAATCTATTTTGATTCTTTCCAGCTTCAAAATCTTTTGAAGCATCTATAAATAAAATATTTTCTTCATTTTCTCTACATTTTTTGAATACAAGAATACAAGTTGGAATACTTGTTCCATAGAATATATTTGCTGGTAATCCAATTACAGCATCTAAATAATTCTTTTCTTTAATCAAGTATTCTCTTATAGTTCCTTCAGAAGCACCTCTAAATAGAACTCCATGTGGTAAAACTACAGCCATAGTTCCATTATCAGATAATTGATAAATCATATGTTGAATAAATGCAAAATCAGCTTTTGATTTAGGAGCTAACTTACCATAAGCACTAAATCTCTCATCTTCAATAAACTTAGGATCTGCACTCCATTGAGCTGAATATGGAGGATTTGCAACGATGGCATCAAACTTCATATCAATATGTCTTGGTCTTTCAAGTGTATCATCATTTTTAATATCAAAATGTTTAAATGAAATACCATGTAATAACATATTCATTCGAGCTAAGTTGTAAGTAGTTGAATTGAACTCTTGCCCATAATATGATGTAACTTTAGTTTCTTTACCTACTCTTAATAGTAATGAACCAGATCCACAAGTTGGATCATAAACGCTTTGTAATTTTGATTTATTTAAGGTTACTAATTTAGCAAGTATTCTTGATACTTGTTGTGGAGTATAGAATTCTCCTGCTTTTTTACCAGCTGATGCGGCGAAATTTGAAATCAAATATTCATATGCATCACCTAATACATCTATTTCAGCATCTTCATGATGGAAATCAATATCATCTATCTTAAGCATAATAGTAGATATTAATTTAGTTCTTTCAGCTTCTCCTCTACCTAATTTAGAGTTATTTAAATCCATATCTTCAAATAGATTTTCAAAATCATCTTCAGATTCATTTCCTAAAGTTGATTCAGATATTATATTAACTGCTTTAGCTAACATTGAAATATCAAATTTACCAGTCTTAATTTTCTTAATTAATGTACTCCATAAATAATCAGCTTCTAAGAAATATCCCATATTTGAATCATTAATTAATTGTGATTTTAATGCTTCTCTATATTCTTCTTTATTCCAAGCTTCTTCATAATCTATTTCGTCATCTTTTAAATATGTTGAATTAACATAATTAACTAGATTTTCAGATAAATATCTGTAGAAGATTAATCCAAGAATATAGTTTTTAAAATCATTTGCATCCATATTACCTCTTAAGGTATTAGCAATACTCCATAATTGTTTTTGAAGTTCTGCTTGTTGTGATTGTTGTTTTTCTTCTCTAGACATAATTTAACCTCCTACATATATTTCTTTAATAGATTCTTAACGAATCCTTTAATATTTTCAATAATTGATATTTTCTTTAAGAACGGTGCTTCAATAGATTGTCCTATTAAGCCATCTGGGAAAATACCGCTATATTCAAATTCATTAATTATTGTTTCTAGTGTTTCTAAGTTAATATTATTTTCAGTAGCAAATTTTTCAATTTCTTTTTGTCTTTCTTTATTCATATGATTATCAAAAGCTTCATCAATTGAATCATCTTCTTTTAAAGCTGGTAAGATAGAAGATAAGAAACTCTTAATCAATTCAGCTTTTAAGAATAATTCATCATCTGTAATATTAACTAATTTGCTTTGAATATCAGCTATATCTTTTTGTTTTTGTTCTTCATTAGATAAGTCAACATTTCTAATTAAATTTAAGATATAAGAAACATTAATTTTATCTGTTTGTATTAGTTCTAGTGAGAATGTAATATCATTCAAAATAGAACTCTTTTCTTTATCATTAGATAATTTTCTATATAATTCATAATATTTAGATTTATAATCTTCAAACATTTGAGTATTAATCATTGAATCAGTATTATCTAAATCAAATTGATTAAATGTTTTTAAACTAACTAATATTTTAGCTACTTCTCTAAATGCGACTATAAATTCTTTTATATCATCTTCACTTTCAAGTGAATCAACACTTTCAACTACTGGAGTGATTTCTAATAATTTATTTACTGCATTATTAAATTTTTCTAAGTATGTTTCATATGGAGCCATAATAACTGTATCAACACTATTTGTTTGTGAAAATAATTTAACAGCTTCATCTACTCTAGCTTTAGTAGTTCTATAACATACTATATTACCAAATGGTTTAGTATCAGATTCAACTCTGTTAGTTCTAGAAAATGCTTGAATAAGATCATGATATTTTAATGGTTTATCTACATATAAAGTATTTAATCTTTTAGCATCAAATCCAGTTAATAACATATTAACTACTATAACAATATCTATTTCAGTATTTTTAATTCTCTTACATATATCTCTAAAATAAGAATCAAATGTATGAGTACTAAAGTTAGTCTTGAACATCTTGTTATAATCTTTCATACATCTATCAAGTGCTTCTCTTGAATGTTCTGGATTCTTGTCTAAATCTTCATTAGCTCCATAAGTAAATATAGCACCAATCTTCAAATCATGATTTAATGATTTAAACATATCATAATACTTAATTAATAAAGGTATTGATGAAACAGTAAATAAAGCATTATATTTTCTATCTCTAGTTTTAACATTATGATGATCAATAATATCTTGTGCAATAAGTCTTACTCTATCATCAGCCATAAATACTTCATCAGTATCTATTCCTTCTACCATTAAATCTTCTTCTGTTTGTCCATTGAATTCAACAAACTTCATATAATCAACTGAGAATCCTAAAACATTCTCATCCTTAATAGCATCTTTAATTAAATATGTATGTAAACATTTTTCAAAAATATCTGCTGTACTTCTACCATCTTGTGATGGATTTTCTTTAAATCTTGGAGTACCAGTGAATCCAAAATATTGAGCTTTACTAAATGTTTTAGATATTTGTCTATGCATATCTCCAAATTGAGATCTATGACACTCATCAATTATAAAGATTGTTTTTAAATCTTTATATTTTTCCATAACACTTGCATATTTTGGATTTGAACATGCATTAGCCATTTTTTGAATTGTAGTAATTATTAATGGTTTTGTACTATCTTTAATTTGTTGTATTAATTTATCAGTTTGATTTGTCATATCAACACAACCTGGATCGAATTTATTAAATTCATCTAAGGTTTGTTTGTCTAAGTCTTTTCTATCAACTAAGAAGAATACTTGATTAATAGATGGTTCTAAAGATAAAATTTGACTTGTTTTAAATGAAGTAATAGTTTTACCTGAACCTGTTGTATGCCATACATAACCATTATTATTAGTATCTAAAGCACGAGATACAATATTTTCTACAGCATATACTTGATACGGTCTCATTACCATTAACATTTTTTCTGTTTCATTTATAATCATGTATCTTGCAATCATTTTGCCAATATGACATCTATCTAAGAAGAATACACAGAATTGCTCTAGATTAGTAATTCTATTGTTATCTACATCAGTCCAATAGAATGTAAATCCATAATTAAGTTCTTGATCCCCATTAGCAAAATATTTTGTATCTACACCATTACTTATAATAAATAATTGAATAAATTTATATAGTCCAAAATATGAATGTCTTTTATATCTTTTAATTTGATTAAAAGCTTCTTTCATATCTATTCCTCTTCGTTTTAATTCAATTTGAACAAGAGGAAGTCCATTAATTAAAATAGTCACATCGTATCTATTAGTATATTTACCTTCAACTGTAGTTTGATGAGTTACTTGAAAGTTATTTTTACACCAATCTTTTGTATTAAATAATTCAATATAAACAATTGACCCATCATCTCTTTGTATATCTTGTTTTTGTCTTAATTCTTTTGCAGACTGAAAAACACCTTTACCAGATATTTTAACCATTAATCTTTCAAATTCTTTATCCGATAAGTCTTTAAACTTTAGTTCTGCTCTATTATGTAAGTTTACTTGTTCCCTGAAATTTCTTTCTAATTCAGTTACATCATTTATTTCAATATATTGATATCCTTGTTTTCTTAATTGGTCTATCATTCTATCTTCTAATTTAGATTCGCTTTCATATTGACCCATTCATATCACCTCTATACTCTATTTTAAAATATGGATTCATGCTATGTTTACTTGCGTTTGATAAGCAATCTCCAGATGAAATTACAAAGCATTTACTTAAAACATCTTTTTCTGCTCTCTCAAATCTAACAACTTTAAACCAGCATTTAATATCATCAGAACTATTTCTATAATATTCTGGTATTCCATTTAATTCTGGAAGTTCTTCTTGATATTGAGTAAAATGAAGCCAATATCTTTCTACACTACCACTTTTAATCAATAATAATTTAGGGTCATCAGTTTTTAATTGTTCTTCTATAATCTCTTTCGATATCTTATTACCAAATTTTCCGTACCAAACATAACCTAAATTATTTATTAACTCTTGATGAAGAAATATCATACCTTCTTTTGGTGCATAATTATCAGAAAATCTCAATGCAATAGTTTTCAATTTCTTCACCTCACTTAATAATTTCACTCTTTTATAATTATATCACAGAATTGTCAATTTACACACGATTTCCATTTAAAAAAGATGATTATTAATCATCCTCACTATAATAATCATCTTCTTCAAGATCTTCTTCTTCAAAATTCCACGGATCATAATTTCCTTTTTTTACTTCTTCCTTTTGCCATTCTTCTAATCCATAAGCATCTAGTTCTTCATCTGTATATTCACTATTATTTTCATCTTGCTGTTCATTCATAAAAGAAAACAATCCAAAAGCTTGTTGACTTTTCTTTTTATCATTTCCAAATAAATCATCAAATAAACCCATAAGAATTCAATTCCTTTCTTCTAGTTTAATCATATATAACTATTCTTTTTTCTGATTCTAACAATGTTTCATTATATACTCTAAAGTTATTTAAAAGTTCATTAATATTATTATATTTTCTAATATCGTTTGAGTAAGTAGGAGAATAAATTTGAACATAGTTATTATCTACTAATTCAATTACATATTCTAAGCTATATAATTTAAACATAACTTTATTATTTTTAGCTAGTTTATCTTTTAACTTTTCTATGTTCATACTCTCACCCTCTTATATTTATATTATAGCACAAAAAAAGGAATGATTACTCATTACCTTTATTATCTTCTTCTCCACCAAACACATGAGGTTCAACATCTTTGAATCTATCTACATTTGGATCATATTTAGGTTCTGATTCAATTTGATTTGGAACATCTATTTCATTAACTGGTTTAGACATATCTGAAAGAGCTTTTACAACTTCATCTGTATTATTATCTTGTTGTTCGATTTTAGGCTCTGAACTTTCACCAAAAACTACATCTAATTTTTCTTTTATTTGATCTTTGCTAAATGGTTTAGCAATATAATCTACAAATCCTTCACCTAGATATTTCTCTCTAGCTCCTGCTACAGCATCAGCTGTTAAAGCTATAGTAGGAATATTAAAGTTAGGTTTTTCTTTTAATTTTGCTATTGCTGTTTCACCACTCATATTTGGCATCATTATATCCATTAGAATTAAATCATATTCATTTCCATTTACTACTTTATCCAAACATTCTTGTCCGTCATAACATTCATCTATTTCAAAACCAAATCCATCTAAAGCTCTACGAGCAACCTTAATATTTAATTTATTATCATCAACAATTAATATCTTCTTTCCTGTTTGTGAAGTTGTTGTAGATTCTTCAATAGGTGTAACTGTTGCAACAGGTTCTTCAGGTTGTACTGATTGAGCTTGTTGAATAACAGGACTTGTTGGCTGAGAAACTTTAGGTGTTGATGATACTACTGGCTGTTGATTCATATTTTGTTTAATAGATGTAATATCAATTTGAACTGTTTGATCTGGATTAACCATTTGACTAATTTTTTGAGGAATTTGAACTATAAATATTGAACCTTTTCCAAATTGTGATTGAACATTAATTTTTCCACCCATCATTTCAACAAGTGCTTTTGTTATAGCTAAACCTAACCCTGTTCCTTCTGTAGTGGAATTTTTTTCTGCATCTAATCTTTCAAATTTCGTAAATAATTTATTTATATTTTCAGCTTTGATACCTTTACCAGTATCTCTTACACTTATAATTAAATTACAATTATTATCTTTATTAATACATTTTGTATTTAACTCAATTTCACCTTGATCTGTATATTTAATTGCATTAGTAAGTAAATTATTTATTATTTCTTTAATATGTGTTTTATCACCTATTAATTTATAAGGAATATCTGGTGCAAAAGTAACTTTAAAATTAATATTTTTCTCGCCTATTCTTGTAGCATCTATTTTAGCAAGTTGTTCAATTTCTTCTCTATAATTATATTCAACTTCTGTAATTTCCATCTTATTGCTTTCAATTTTATTAATATCAAGTATATTTCCAACTATTTCAAGTAATGTTTTAGATGCTTCTAAAATATAATCAGCATCTTCAACAATTTCAGGATCAGCTGTGTCTTTATGACTTTGTATATCTTCACTAAATCCAACAATTGCATTTAAAGGTGTTCTTATTTCATGACTCATACTTGATAAGAAATCACTTTTTGCATTATTAGCTCTCTCAGCTTGATCTTTAGCAAGTTGCATTTGTTTTACTAATTTAATATCAGGATTTTCAATTGTAAAATACATTATAATTACAATTAATGAATATACATAGCCGATTAGGAAAAGTGATGGGAAGAATACACCTAACACAATATCAATACCACCCAAAAGCAATAAAGTATATACTGGGGTAAATTTAGAACTTGCTATTTTCTTTCTATATTTTAAGCAAATAACTAAATCAAGAATAGCATAAATTAAACATATTAGATATGTTAAATATATTGCAGGTCCTATAGGAAGGACACCCATTTTAGCTGTATTATAAGATATTGGAAGGATTAATATTGCTACAAATCCAATTATATTAAATATATTAAATCCTTTTTTAAAAGTTTTATTAATATTACATATATCAATTAAATAATTTACAAATAATCCACTCCACATCATATAATATGAAGAAGTTAATTTAGAAGCAAATTGATAAAGAACATTATCCAAACTAACACCAGTTACAAACCAAATACATGTAGCAACTTCCATAAATAATCCAAATAAAGTCAAAAATAATATTTTACCATATGTTTTTGTTTCAACATTTTCTACCCTTTTCTTAGAATAGAATATATATGTTAAAATGGTTATTATTATAAATGAACTTGTTGAAAAATAAACACCTATTCCCATGATTTCACCCCATACTATAATAATTATACCACATTTTTACATTTTTTTTACAAAAAAAATATAAGAAGCAATTTCTTATATTTTTCTTAATCTTAATTGTTTAGCACTAGTGTTATCAATTTCATTATTTTCTAATGCTTTTTGATCTAATTCCTTATAATATGAAATATTAACTTTAGAATTTTGCATTCTTTCAAGTGGTTTATCATAGTATGCAATTGAACCAGGTAACCAGTTTTCATTTAATTTTGACATAACTAATGCATTTATTCTTTCTTCTAAATCTTTATAATCAATATCTGTATCATATAATGATATATGATATCTAGGAATATATTGAACCATTTCATCAGATATAGGTGTAACAACAACTTCTCTTATTTCTGGAATGGTTAATAATAAATTTTCTAATTCTTCTGGATAAATATTATCACAACCTGATACGAAATTTCTTTTTTGTCTTCCAACATATTTAAACTCACCATCAGGTGTTTTCATTAAGAAATCCCCTATATTAATCCATCTTTTACCATTTTCGTCATAAGATATTACTTTTTCAGTTTCTTCTGGATTATTATGATATCCAATCATAACAGAAGGTCCAGAAACATAAAGCAATCCTTTTTCTCCGTCTTTTACTTCTTTTCCAGTATCAGAATCTACTAATTTAACTTCTAATGTAGATATAGGTTCACCCACTGTTCCACTATGATGAATTTTACCATTATTAATCATCATAGAAGCCCAAGTTTCAGTTGCTCCTAATCCATCACCTAATTTAGCATCGCTACCACAATATTTTAAAGCTTCATTTATAGCATTTTCTGTTGATTCTTTTTTAGCTTCACCACCAGAGGTAGCATAATGTAATTCACTAAGCGAACCAGGTTTTAATCTGCTACTAGGAACAAATTTATCTCCTTGTTGTTCAATTAAAGAAACCCAATGTGGAGGACCACCAACAGCAGCATTCGCATGAGTTCTAACAATTTCATCATATAGATCACTTGGCATAGCTTTAAGTGTTAAAGCATATTCCATATTATTACATAAGGCATAATGTAATATTGAACGACCATAAGCCATATGACCAAATGGAATATTACCTAAATGAATCATACCTGGTTCAGCTGGAAATATAGAATTCATACCCTCAACTACTGAATTTAATCCGTTATCTGATAATTCAACGCCCTTATGAACTCCTGTTGATCCACCTGTAAATAAAATGTCTCTTAATCCATCTTGTTCAAATGGAGCTTTTACATAATCAACATCACTATAATTTTTCTTTAATAATGATTTTAAATTACTATTTTTTGATAACTTAAAATTACCATTTTTTAATTGTAATAATTTGTATCCAACTTTGATTTTCATATCATCTAACGAATCAACTGGTGAATATAATATTGTAGAAAAGTTTAAAGCTTTTTCCCAATCTTTAAAATTACTGTAGCACATATCAACACTAATAACCATTTTAGGCTTAGTCATTTCTATGTCTAATTTAGTTTTTTCTTTATTATCAAATGGGCTATATCCTACAACTATAGCTCCAATGATATCTAAAGCGTAAAGTAAATATACAGACTCTGGAGTATTATATGCACAAATACCTATAACATCACCTTGTCTTACTCCTTTTGAGTATAGTAATCTTACATATTTTTCAATTCTATCATGCATTTCCTCATAAGATATTTTTCTATCACCAAAAGACAAAGCTGTTAAATTCATATAATCTTTGTTTTGTTCTAACATATAATTATATTTGGTTTCATTAATATTTTTCATATATACCCCTCACAATCAAACCAATCCCTTTGTTTGATAGGTTATTCTAGCACATTTTTGGATTTTTGTCAATTTGTTGTAAAGTTATTATAGCACAAAAAAATCGTCTCTATACTAGCAGACGATCTACTACTTGTTGTTAGATATTTACTACTATACTTCCATACTACATTACTGCATTACTTCTACTACAATACTACTAAAGTTTACTACATAAAAATTACTTCTTACTTCATACTACTTTATCTAACAACAATATTATTATATAAAAAAGTCGGATATTGTCAATTACTTTTCCAACAAAAAAGAGGTAGCCCTTTCGGACTACCTATCATTATTTAAACTTCTTAATAATTTCATATCAGGATTTTCATTATGAATTTCTATAATTGTTTTATTATTTTTTTCTGTTATTTGAGAATGATAATATTCTGCTTTTACTTTTGAATTTAATAAAGATCTTTCTCTTTGCTTTAATAATCTATCTAAAGTAACACACATATAAGTTCTATGGTTCTGACCAATAACATATTTAATTTGGAATCCATTCTTAAATATTTTACTTATTGCTTCTTCTACTAGTTTTAAATTATCTTTATCAGCTTGTTCTAAAGATTGATTCATTTCTTTAACTTCTCTTGGATTTGGTTTTCTTTTTTCTTTTATATCATGCTTTATTTGTTCAACAGTAAAATAAGTATAAGATAAATCTTTTAATGGGTTAGAATCTCTTTCGACTTTTCCAGATTCATAACAACTAAATTTATTATATAAAACTGTATCTCTAAAAATTGGAAATCCAATTATAGGAAATATAATAGTTTTATAATGAAGTTGTTTTACTTCTTCTGGAGTCATCAAATCTCTACCAATTAAATTAGTTGTTTTATCGCCATTATAGTTCATAAGTGAAACAGATTGTCTCATACTATTAGATTCAATAGTTTTCTTACCTAATCTCTTTGAGATAGCTTCTGCTGTTTCTTGTGTATTTGTTTTTAAATAAACAAGACCACAGTTATCTAAAATAATTTGTGCGACTTCCTTACCATATACATTATCTAATTGAGAAAATGATTGAATAAAGAAATGAAAATGCATACCTCTAGATCTAGCTACTGAAACAATTGCTTCAATATCAGCAAGTGGTGGACAATTTGCAAATTCATCTAAGATAAAATCAATTTCATATGGCAATTTCTTTTTTTCTGTTGTATTTGCAAGTTTTACTAAATCTCTATATAAAAGACCAACTATAATCGTTACTAAAGTAAAATATGTTTTATCTTCATCTGGAACTATTACATATAAAGCTACTGGTTCACTTCCTAATATATTAAAATCAAAGTCACTTGTACTTGTAACATTTGCTACATTAATGTCATCAAAGATATTCATTTTTTGACCAAATACTGCTGTGATAGATTTATATGTGTTTTCACTAGCACTTAATATACTTACTAAAGCATCTTTAGATTTACTTCCATAAGATTTAGTATTTATATAATCTTTAAACTTTTTAAAATTACTTTCTTCCATAGAACTGTTTTGAAATTTTCTAATAGAAGTCATGGTAATTTTTTCTTCAGAAATATTTCCAGCTTTAAATTCTTCTAAAAAGAATCCAATTAAACCTTCTAATAGATTCTTAGCTGATTCAT
>CALYOH010000039.1 GCA_945228905.1 uncultured Caryophanales bacterium | reverse complement strand
TATATCCCTAATATCTTCAGGTACATCCTCCCATTTTCTTACTTGTCCCTCTACTGGTTTTACATAAGTTGCTAGTTTAGATAAATCTAAATAACTAATATCAGGTCCCCAATCAGGATCCTCTAACTTAAAGAAAGTATCTAAAGCTTTCAATCTAATATCAAGTACCCATTCAGGTTCATTCTTATCTTTAGATATTTCTTCTATTATTTCTTTAGTTAAACCATATTTTTTTTCAATAGATTCATTTAAAGCAACAGAATTATATATATTTCTAGTTTCATTATCTACGTAATTATTAATATCTGTTTTTGCCATAATATCACCTACTTAATATATTCACTATATCCGTTATTTTCAATTTCTTCAGCTAAAGAACTATCCCCTGTCTTAATAATTTTACCATCAGCAAGTATATGAACTTTATCAACTTTTAAACTCTTAAGTATTTTAGTAGAATGAGTAATTATTAAAACAGCATTATTCTCATTCTTAAATAAATTAATACCTTTAGAAACAGTCTTAATAGCATCAACATCTAATCCAGAATCAGTTTCATCTAAAATAGCAAGTTTAGGATTTAATATTAACATTTGAAGAATTTCATTCTTTTTCTTTTCTCCTCCAGAAAACCCAACATTAAAATCTCTATTAACATAATCATAATTCATATTAAGCTTATTCATATACTCTTCTACTTCTTTAGTAAACTTATATAAATTAACTTTCTCACCAGTAATACTTTGTTTAGTAGTCTTTAAAAATTGAGCTAAACTAATTCCAGGAATTTCTTCAGGTGTTTGAAAAGACATAAATATACCCTTCTTAGCAATCTTATCAGTAGAAAGCCCAGTAATATCTTCCCCCATAAATTTAATAGTACCATCTGTAACAATATATCTAGGTGAAAAAAAAATAGTATTAGCAAGAGTACTCTTACCAGAACCGTTAGGTCCCATAATTACATGTACTTCTCCTTCTTTAATATCTAAATTTAATCCTTTTAATATATTTAAATCATGATCATCTTCAGCAATTGTCTTTAAATTTTTTATCTCAAGTAATTTCATAATTCCTCCTATAAATATTCACTTAATTTCTTATTATCTAAATAATTATTTATTTCATTACTTAATCCCTTCCATAAAGGATAAGTATTACATTTATTAGCTTTAGGACAACTATCACTAACACAAGAAACAACATTTAATTCTTCCTCAGCCGCTCTTATAATTTCACCAATAGAATAATCTTCAGGCTTTCTCTTTAATTTATATCCACCATCTTTTCCTTTAGCAACTATAAAAAAATCTGCTTTTTTAAGATTAATCATAATCTTTTCTAAATACTTTAATGAAATATTCTCCTTTTTAGCAATATCAGTTAAAGATATAAATTTATCATTAGAATATTCTCTTGCTATATCAATCATTATAGTTAAAGCATATCTCCCCTTTGTTGATATCTTCATAGTTATCCCTCCAAGAAATTATTTTACTACCAAAATAGTAGGAATTCAACATAAATAAAAAGAAAACTAAATGTTTTCTTTTAATCTACCTTTTCTACTTCAGGATATTCTTTTTCTTTTAAGTCAACAACTGCTTTCTTTAATACTAGATTATGTGCAAGTTTTCCAGATTGTGGATCACTAATAGTCTCTCTCTTTTCAATAGCTTCAACTGCATCCATTCCATCAATTACTTTACCAAAAGCAGCATAATTACCATCAAGATAATCAGCCTTTCCAAGCATTATAAAGAATTGACTTCCTGCACTATCATTAGCACTACTTCTTGCCATTGAAATAATACCTTTTTCATGTTTTAAGTCATTTTTAAATCCATTACTAGTAAATTCACCTTTAATATGGTATCCAGGTCCACCAGTTCCAGTTCCAGTAGGATCTCCTCCTTGTAATACAAATCCAGGCATTAATCTATGGAATGTATTATTATCATAGAATCCACTCTTAACAAGTGAAATAAAATTATTAACAGTGTTAGGTGCAACATCAGGATAAAGTTCTATTACAACTGAACCATACCCCTCAATTTCCATTGCAACAACAGGATTAGTAGTATTATAATTATTCAATTCTTCTTCATTCCCTTCTATATCATAATTAATATTTAATAAATCTTCTTTAAATGGTTTTGATTCTTTTCCTGGAAGAAATATTGCTACTCCAAAAAGAATTATAACTAGTAGAACAACTCCAACTATAATTAGATTCTTTTTCATATTATTTTATCCTTTCTAATATATCTCTTGCAGCAACCAAACCAGTGGCAGCAGCAGTAACTATATTTCCAGCTTTACCAGAACCATCACCAATAAAATATAAATTTGCTTTATTTAATCTAAACTTATTATCAGTTTCAATCTCATTACTAAAAAATTTAATTTCAGGTCCATATAATAAAGTATCATCATTATTAACTCCTGGAATAATTCTATCTAATATTTCTAAACCTTCAAGAATATTAGTAATAATTCTATGAGGCATAACTAATGCTAAATCTCCAGCAACACAATCTTTTAATGTTGGTTCAATAAATCCTTTATTAATTCTATGCCATTCACTTCTTCTACCACTTCTTAAATCTTTTAAAGATTGAATAATTGGTTTTCCATCTCCTAAAACATTTGCTATTTTAGCAATACTTTCACCATATAATCTTGTATTAGTAACAGGTTCAGTTAAATTAACTTTAGATATAAATGCAAAGTTAGTATTATTACTCTTTATCTCTTTAAGAGCATGTCCATTAACACAAATATATCCATAGTAATTTTCCTTAGCAACAAAACCACCTGGATTAGTACAGAATGTTCTTATTTCATCACCATAAGTTTTAGTCTTAATAAATATTGTAGGATCATAAATAACATTAGTTAACTCTTCCATAATATCTTTTCTAACTTCTACTCTTACACCAATTTCAATACTTTGAGAAAGATATGGTATTTCATATTTGTCAGCAAGTTCTTGAATCCATTTAGCTCCAGTTCTTCCAGGAGCAATAACAACATATTTACCTTCAATAGTTGTGCTTCTTTTACCAACTTCATATGTTACAAAATGCTTATCTTCTTTTTCAGTTCTAATATCAGTTACATTAGCTCTTTCAAGTAAAGTAACACCATTTTCTTCTAAATATTTACATATTCCATCTATATATCCAGGTAAATGATCACTACCTAAATGCTTTTGTCTAATAATTAAAAGTCTTGCTCCAGCAATTGCAACTTTCTTTCTAATTTCAATTGCCTCATCCATATTAGAAGGATAAACTTCAGCATCCATATGAAACTTATTAAATATTTCTTCAGTTTCATCAATTAATTTATTAGCTTCACTTTCTAACATATACTTAGTTAAATCACTTTTTCCAAGTTTAGGAATATAATTTAATTTTCCATCAGAAAAAGTTCCAGCCCCACCATATCCAGAAAGAATAGCACATGGATTACAGTTTTGACATGGAATACCATTTTTATTCATAGGACAAACTCTTTTAGCAACACTTGAACCCTTATCAATTAAAGCAATTTTTAATTTATTGTTTTTTGTAATTAGTTCATATGCACTAAATAAACCAGCAGGTCCTGCTCCAACAATAATTACATCATATTTCATATTCATCACCATTACTTATAATAACATACAATGTAAAAAATAAAAACAATTTCATAAATAAATAAAAGATATGATAAAATATAATTGGTGATAATATGACACGTGAAGAAATCAATGAAGAAAAACAAAAAGAAATCTTCAGAGAAGAAACTAAAGAACGTACAAAAAAAATAATAAAATTAGTTTTAAAAATAATTTTAATTGTTGTAGTACTATCAACTCTATTCTTTTCATACACAACATATATATCAACATTAAAGGTACATGTAAGAGAATATAGAGTAATAAATAAAAAAATACCAGATTCATTTAATGGAATAAAAATAATGCAATTTAGTGATTTACATTATGGAACAACAATAGATTATGAACATTTAGAAAAAATAATAAACAAGATTAATGAAAGAAAACCAGATATAGTAGTATTTACAGGTGACCTTATAGATGATAAATATAAAATTACTACTAAAGAACAAGAAAAATTAACAAAGCTACTTAATAATATTAATGCATCTCTTGGAAAATATGCTATTTCAGGAGATGAAGATAAAGACAATTGTTATACAATTTTCAATCAAAGTAATTTTAATATTATAAATAATGACTATGACTTAATATATAATAATGCAGATGAACCAATATTATTAGTTGGCTTAGATTCTTTAATAACAGATAAACAAGATATTGATAAAGCCTATTATTATTTTAAACAAGAGGTATATAATTCTAACATTTATACAATTGGTTTAGTACATGAACCCGACTCTGCTACAGATATGATAAATAGTTATAATACAGATCTTGTATTAGCTGGACATACACATAATGGAAATATACGTATACCATTTGTCAATATTCCAATAGTTAACCATTTCGGTGGTAAAAAATATAATAATGACTATTATAAAATTAATGATACAGATTTATATATATCAAGTGGTCTAGGAACAGACAATTCTATAGGAATAAGACTTTTCTGTAGACCAACTATTAGTTTATATAGATTATCTAATAAATAAAAAAAATATTAAGAACTGGTATGATAAATTTCTACACGAAATAAAAAGTTCTAACTATGACTACAGCGATATTTTGTTGCTGTAGTTTTAGTTTATTTTTGATTTTTATGTTATTAGTATAGTTATAATGCAATTTGTAGTTCATCAAGATTTTTTAGATAATTGTTCTTGATGAAATCTTTAAACTGACCGTTGAGTGTTTCTATCCAAGGATTATGAGTACATGTGTATGGGATAGACACACTTGGAATAAGATTCATTTCAGCGATTTTTGTGTTATATATTCCACTTTTATACATTCCACCACGATTAGAATGTAATATTACATCATCTAGTTTATAGTCACTATTATTTAATAAATTGGAATTTGTACGTATTTCTTTTTCCAGGAAATCATTAATTTTTTTAATACTTCGTATCTCACATTATCTTCAGTAATTTCTATTTTCTTTAATCCTTCTTTCTTTTTAAAACAATTTTCTTCGCCTTCCTGAATATATTCTCTAACCACTATTAATTGTACCTGTACATTTCTTTTTGCTTAAAACTATTCTTTCTACTTCCATTTGAGATTTCTTATCAACTAAAACCTTTTTTACAGCTTTAATTATACTTCTCTAGTAAAATTTCTATATTCTCTTGTATACATATCCTACTTATATTAATTTTAAAACATAAAAAATCTACACACTTTTTATTTCGTGTAGATTTTCTTCAAATCACTTCTTAAATCTCTTTTTTATATTAAATAAATTACTCCAATAATTGTAAGGGTTACAGCTAGTGCTGCAATTAAAATGAATATTACATTATTAACTAATCCAAGTTCATTTAAACTATCAGTACCTGTTCCATTTTCAGTAATATCTCTTTTAACTAATACTTTTGGTTTTTCCATAGAATTTTCTTGAGCTTCTTCTAATTCAATTTGTTCTTCAAACATTGAATTAAGCTCATCTTCAGGTTTTTTAATCATTTCATTTTGAGGTTCTTTTCTATCACCATTTTCTTTTTCTGGAGTATCCTCAACCTTGTCAGTATCAGGATCAGCTGCTACTGCATTCTTATCTTTATCAAAAACTATTTCTCTTATGTTATCATCTTTATCAATATAAATTAGATTAGCAATATTAACTTTTACCGCTCCTAAACTTTCTGCATTTTTAAGTAAAAAGAATAATTTTTCTCTATCTTCATTATTTAACTGATCAATTTCATTTTCATGTTGACTTACTTCATTAATAGGAATCATTTCAAGTTCCATTGAGGTATTCTTTCTTTGATCATCCATAATATTAGTTGCATTACCTATCTCATCAGTAGATTGATATTCTTCATTTTCTTTTTGTAACTCTTCAAGATATTCAGATAATGATTTGCCATTCTTACTATTTTCAAGTACAACTAATCTATTCAACTTAAAATCATAGAATGAAAATATAACTTTTCCACTATCAAGTGTTCTAGTTTGAATATTTCTAGAATCAACACCAAATACTTTAGCAATTTCCTCTTCTTCAGAATTTGATTTCTTAGTTTTATTAAAGAATTCTTCAACTAATTTTTCTCTGTTACTACCATTTTCCTTAATTTGAGCTAATAATTTATTAAGTTCTTCATCATTACTTGCAGCAATTTGAACTCTTCTAACAGCATCTCTTTCTTCAGGTGTAAAACTCAAAATTTCATTATTTTCAGCAGATTTATCAATTCTTTCCAAAATTTCAACATATTTTTTAAAGTCTAAGTACATATCTTTATTCATACTATCACCTATTATTATTCTACCACTAGGTATTAAAATAATAAATATAATAATAAGTTTGATTTACACTTATTAATATGATAAAATGAGAAACATGGAGGGAAAGAGTATGGCAAATGACAAAAAATACGTACAATCAATTACATCGAGAGATGAAGATTTTGCGCAATGGTACACTGACGTTGTAAAAGAAGCAAAATTATGTGATTATTCAAGTGTAAAAGGATGTCTTAATTATTTGCCGAATGGATATGCCATCTGGGAAAACATTCAACAAAACTTGGATAAAAGATTTAAAGAAACAGGTGTGGAGAATGTATATCTACCGGTACTTATACCTGAAAGCTTATTAAAAAAAGAAGCTAAACATATTGAAGGATTCGCACCAGAAGTTGCCTGGGTAACACAAGGTGGTGGCGAAGAACTAGAAGAAAGAATGTGTATACGACCAACTTCAGAAACATTATTCTGTGATTTATGGAAAAACAAAGTTAAATCATATAGAGATTTACCATTAGTTTGGAATCAATGGAATACAGTTCTAAGATGGGAAAAAACAACTAGACCTTTCTTAAGAAGTAGAGAATTCTTATGGCAAGAAGGTCATACATTACATGCAACATATGAAGAAGCTGAAGAAAGAACATTACAAATGTGGAAAGTTTACATAGATTTTGTTCAAAATGATTTATCAATACCTTTAGTTGTAGGTAAAAAAACAGAATCAGAAAAATTTGCTGGAGCTGAAGATACTTATACTATAGAAGCAATGATGCATGATGGTAAAAGTTTACAATCTGGTACATCACACTTCTTTGGATCAGGATTCCCTGATGCATTTGATATTAAGTATCTAGATAAAGAAAATAAATTACATAGTTGTTATGAAACAAGTTGGGGATTATCAACAAGAATTATTGGAGCAATTATAATGGTTCATGGAGATGACTCTGGATTAGTATTACCACCAAAAATAGCTCCAACACAAGCAATGGTTATTCCAATTGCTCAACATAAAGAAGGAGTTCTTGAAAAAGCAAATGAACTAGTAGACTTATTAAAGAAAAATAATATAAGAACTAAAATTGATGATTCTGAAAAGAGTCCAGGATTTAAGTTCTCAGAACAAGAAATGCTTGGTATACCACTAAGAATTGAAATTGGTCCTAAAGATATAGAAAATAACGAATGCGTAGTTGTAAGAAGAGACAACAGAGAAAAAATCGTTGTTAAATTAGATGATTTAGAAAAAGAAATACCAGTAATACTAGAAAACATTCAAAAAGATATGTTTACTAAAGCAAAAAATTTCTTAGACAATCATATGTTTAAAGCAACAACAATGGATGAAATGAAAGAAATTGCTGAGAATAATATTGGATTTATTAAAACAATGTGGTGTGGAGAAGAATCTTGTGAAGATGAAATCAAAGCAGCTACAGGTGGATTTGGTTCAAGATGTATTGATGAGAATCATGAACATCTAAGTGATAAATGTATCTTCTGTGGAAAAGAAGCAAAAGAAACAGTTATCTGGGGTAAATCATATTAAAAAAAAAGTTCTTTACGAACTTTTTTATTTTGTTAAACTAATTATTTCATTATAAATTGAATCTTCATCATTTTTATATTTTTTTTCTAATTGACTTACATCACCATGTTCTATAAATTTATCAGGATATGCAAAATATAATGCTTTAACATTTAAATTATTCTCTGCAATTAATTCTTTTACTTTAGAACATAATCCTCCAATTATAGTACCATCTTCTATAACAACAACTTTTCCTGTTTTTCTAATACTATCAATAACTGCTTTATCATCAAAAGGTTTTAAAAATCTACAATTAATAACTTCACAATTAATCTTATTAGACTTTAATCTATTAGAAACATTTACTGCTTTAGAAACTGTTTTTCCAATAGAAATAATAGTAACATCATTACCCTCTTCTATAATACTGCATTTTCCATTTCTAAGATGTTTTACAGGAATATCTATAGATGCTTCTCCACCTCTTGGAAATCTAATAATAACAGGTTTATTTAGCTTTATAGCATATTCCATCATATATTCTAATTCTTTAAAATTAGCAGGCGCCATTATTATTAAGTTAGGAACACATCTAAAGAAAGATAAATCAAACATTCCTTGATGAGTCTCTCCATCATTACCTACAATTCCCGCTCTATCAACAAACATTATTACAGGTAAATTTTGTGAACAAATATCATGAATTACCTGATCATAACATCTTTGATAGAAAGATGAATATATATTAACACATGGAATTAATCCGTTACTTGCAAGCCCTGCAGCAAAAGTAAGTGCATGTTGTTCTGCAATACCTACATCAAAGAATCTAGTAGGAAAAGTACTAGCAAATTCAGAAAGTCCAGTACCATCTTTCATTGCAGCTGTAATAGCAACAATATCTTTATTCCTTTTAGCTAATTCAACAAGTTTTTTACCAAAAGTTTTTGAATAATCAATACTCTTTTTATTAATTGGTAAGCCTGTATTTATATCAAACTTACTTACACCATGAAATTTATCAGGATTATCTTCCGCAATCTTATAACCTTTACCCTTTTTAGTAATTACATGAATTAAAGTAGGACCTTCAAGATCTTTTGATCTACTTAATATATCTTCTAGTTCTGCAATATCATGTCCATCAAAAGGACCTAAATACCTAAAACCAATCTCCTCAAAATACATACCAGGAATAATTAATTGTTTTATACTATCTTTTGTCTTTCTAACAAGACCAATAATTGCATTTCCTATAATTGGTATATGAGATACTATTCTTTTTCCATATTTATTAGAACGAGTATAATTCTTTTTTACTCTTAACTTTGTAAGAAGCTTATTAATACCACCTACATTTTTAGAAATACTCATTTCATTATCATTTAAAACAACTATCATATTAGTATTAGAACTTCCAACATGATTAAGAGCTTCCATAGCCATACCACCAGTCAAAGCACCATCACCAATAACAGCAACAATATATTGATTTCTTTTCTTTAAATCTCTTGCTTTTGCCATTCCCATAGCTGCACTAATAGATGTACTACTATGACCTGTATTAAAAGCATCTGTCTTAGATTCACTAGTCTTAGGAAAACCTGAGATACCTCCAAACTTTCTAAGTGTTTTAAATTCATTTTTTCTTCCATTTAAAATTTTATGAGTATAACATTGATGGCCTACATCCCATATTATTTTATCTTTATTTAAATCAAAAACACTTTCAAGAGCAATAGTTAATTCAACAGTTCCTAAACTAGAAGCTAAATGTCCTCCATTATTAGAAGTAACATTTAATATATAATCTCTTATTTCTTTAGCAAGTAACTTTTTTTCTTTTAAGTTAAGCTTTTTTATATCATTAGTTTTATTTATTTTATCCAATAACATATTAATCACTCTTTCAACGTAATACTTATTATATTATTTTTTTAATAAATAAACAATAAAAAAAGGAAGTATTACTTCCTTAGCAAACTTGTTTTAAGCGATAACCTTCACATAAAGAATTACTCTTTAATAATGGCATTATTTTTCCTTTAATAGTGTCATAACTTTTTCCATAGAAATATAATATAAAGAATTTATCAATTACATTAGTACCCAAAAATACACCATCTTCTCCTAAAGTATCACATAAACCTGCAATGACATCATCATAATTATTATTCTTATAAACATCTTCAGATAAATCATTTGCATTTAAGTAAAGAGCAAGTCCTTCAAAGTCTCCTATTTCTACTCTTCTAGTAGATGATTCTACACGAGATCCTTTTGCAAAACTAACATCTTTAATTAACTCTAAAAATGTATCAAAAGAAGCTTCATCTTTAAGTCTGATATATATTTCACATTTATAAACTTCTCCATTTTTCTTTTGGAAAGTCGAGCCACCAGTAACCTCTCCTAATTTATTTGTTATAAGAAGTTCGTCTGTTAAAAATTCTATATTACGTCTTTCGTTAGGTAATAAAAACATATTTAAAACTATTTTAATATTCATACAACCTCTCCTATTCTAACAATAATTATAACATTATTTTTCATAAATATATATATAAAAGGAAAAAATATAAAAAAATACAACTTTTTGTGTTTTTTTTTAATTTTTTTCGAATAATACATTAGGAGGTAAATATGAATAATCAACTAAAAATAAAATTTTTTAATATAAAAAGGAAGGGATGGATTAAAAGTCTACGTAAGGGTCCAACAGGTATAGGATATACATTTGAGTGCTTATTAGACAAAAGGGAAGATAAATTAAGTATTCCTGACTTTCAAGATATTGAAATTAAAACTTTTAGAGTCTTTTCTAAAAAAAGATTACATCTAATAACAATTACACCAGACGGAGAAGGAAATCCAATAGAACTATTAGTTAATAATTTTGGATATCCAGATAAAGAAATGCCTAAATATAGAGTATTTAATATGACCTTTAATGCAAAAGAATATAATAGAATAACTAGAAATACATTTGGAATTATTAAAGTAGACTATAACGAAGAAAAAGTAAAATTTATAGTAGAAAGGGGGCTTTTTGCAAAGAAAATAAATATTTATTGGTCATTCAATCTATTGAAAGAAAGACTAGAAAACAAATTAAAAAAAATAGCAATCATAGAGGCTTATCATAAGATTATAGAAGGAGAAGAATATTTTTTATATAGTAAACTTAAATACTATGAAATCAAGGATTTTAATAGTTTCTTAAAAGCAATTGAAAATGGTTATATAGAAATATCTTTTCAAATAGGAATATATAAATCTGGCATTAAAATGGGCACTAGACATGACCGTGGAACAACATTCTCAATAAATATAGATAATATAGAAGAAATATATCAAAAAAAATATGAAACATAAGGAAGTGCGAAATTAACAAATTATTAATAGTATGAATTATTGTTTAGTAATAGTTTAAGTAAGGTTTGAGTTCTAGGGGTTTGGGGCATAAAAAAACCAGTCATCTACATGACTGATTAATTATTCAAACTGGTTGGGAAGACGGGATTTGAACCCGCAACCCCTAGGTCCCAAACCTAGTGCTCTACCAAGTTGAGCCACTTCCCAATATATGGTGCGCTCGAAGGGATTCGAACCCCTGACCTTTTGGTTCGTAGCCAAACACTCTATCCAACTGAGCTACGAGCGCAAGACATCTTGTTCAGCTACTGAATTATAATTAAAATAATGGTGGCTCCAGCGGGAATCGAACCAGCGACACAGGGATTTTCAGTCCCTTGC
>CALYOH010000038.1 GCA_945228905.1 uncultured Caryophanales bacterium | reverse complement strand
AAACTTAATTCCGTTATTTTAAAAAAAACGGACATCCAAATAAAAATTCACGAATAGAACCAAAAATGGTTTCTTTTTCTTTATTTTTAATTAAAAAGATGCTATAATTAGGATGCTGCTTACTTGTTATTATTAAGAAAGGAGAAATTATGAGTAAAATTAAAATATTTGCTTTAGGCGGTTTAAATGAAAACGGAAAGAATATGTATGTAGTTAATGTAGATGAAGACATATTTGTATTTGATGCCGGACTAAAGTATGATAATGATATTAACTTAGGAATAGATTATATTATTCCAAATGTTGACTATCTAATAGAACATAGAAAGAATATCAAGGGATTATTTTTAACACACGGCCATGAAGGAAATATGGGGGCAACTCCAGATGTATTAGAATTAATACCAGAAATACCAGTATATGGTACAAAATTAACTTTAGAAATAGTTAAAAAAGATATGTCAAAGCAACAAATTGAATCTACAAAGTTTGTTGAGATTAAACCACATAGTAAGATTGATTTTGGAACTAATTCAATATTTCCAATTAGTGTAACACATTCAATTCCATATGCAGTATGTTATGTATTATATACTCCAGATGGAGCAATAGTTTATACAGGAGACTTTGTGTTTGATTCAACAATGCAAGGTAATTATAAAACAGATATTGGTAAATTAGCCTATGTAGGAAAACAAGGAGTATTATGTTTATTAAGTGAATCATTCTATGCAGATAAGCCAGGACATACATCTCCAAATTGTAGAGTAAGTGACTTTGTAAGAGAAGTATTAGTAGGAACAAAAGATAGAATAATAGCAACAATTTTACCAGCACATTATTATCGTATACAAGAAATATTCAACGAAGTAGGTAACACACATAGAAAAGTCGTTATAATGGGTAAGCAACTACAAGAATTAATTTATAAAGCTATCGATGAAGGATATCTTGATATTGATAAATCAATGATTGGTACATTATCTGACTTAGAAAGTCCAAATGCATTAGTTTTAATTTCAGATGAAAAAGAAAAACCATTTGCCAACTTAGAAAGAATAATTAAAGGATTTGATAAATATATAAGTATTAGAGAAAATGATACTATATTTATTACAGAACCTTCATATCCAGGAATAGAAAGACGTTTAGCAATCATTATGGATGAAATATCTATGTTAGGCGCAGATGCAATAAGTCTATCAAGTAAGAAACACTTATTACATCACTCATCAAGAGAAGACTTAATGCTAATGATAAATTTAATGAATCCAAAATACTATTTCCCAGTAAAAGGAGAATATAGAAATCAATATGCTAATGCAGAGATTGCAGAAGAGTTAGGAATTTCAAAAGAAAATATCATATTAAAATTAAATGGAGATGTTCTAGAATTAGTAGATGGAGAAAATACAAATACATTAGAACATGTAGAAACAGATGAAATTCTAATTGATGGAAAGAGTTCTGGAGATATTGGTAACTTAGTATTAAAAGATAGAGAAATGTTAAGTGAAAATGGAATAGTAATTATTAGCTGTACTCTAGATAAAAATACTAAAGAAATAGTTGGAGGACCAGAAATTTTAACAAGAGGATTTATCTATGTAAAAGAGAGTCAAGATCTATTAGAAGAAACTAAATCTATTTCAAGAGATGTAATATCTGAAGCAATAGAATTAAATTCAAAGAGAGTAGATTACACTAAGATTAAGAATGATGTTCGTGAAGTCTTAGGTAAATTCTTCTATGATGAAACAGGTTCTAAACCAATGGTAATAACAGTAATACAAGAGGTATAATTATTTACCTCTTTATATGTATCCGTAGCTCAGTAGGATAGAGCAATCGCCTCCTAAGCGATAGGTCACGAGTTCGACTCTCGTCGGGTACACCATTGAAATTAAACTATGTGTTATATAACACATAGTTTTATATTTGTAATTTGATAATTTAAATAAGTATAAAAAATAGGAAATTAAACTTAAACTAATATTCTAAAATTTACTTTTTTCTTATATTATGGTATAATTAGCAATTAGTTTGAGGGGGAATATTAGTGTTAAATATTAGTTTAACAAAAAAATGCCTAACTTTTATGACAGCAAGTATATTAGTATCATCAGGTACATTTGTAGCACCAAGAATTACACCAGTAGAAGAACCTATGAAAGGAGCAATTATTTCATCTAAGATAGATAATATAGATTGGGAAACTCTATCTAAAGAAAATAACTTTGTATTATTACATGCTGGATCAGGTTTAAAAGATGATGAAAAGTTTGAAGAATATTATGAAAAATCTAGAGAAAATGGCTTGGACGTTGGAGTAATAATTTCTAATGAATTAAGTTCTTATTATAGAAATAGTCCTAGTGATATAACTTTATATGCTGAAAGAAGATATAGTCATGTAAAAATAGGACAGTTAATGGATAAGAAAATATCATATCCAGTATATTTAAGAATAGATTATGGAGATACTCCAATAGAAGAAGCATTACCAAAAGAACATGTTAATTCATTAATGAATAGATATGAATTAATTATGAAACATAATAAATTTATTCCAGGAATATATGCATCAAAAGAAATAGTAGAATACTTTAGAAACAATGTAGATAACTTTGATGAAAGATTTGTAAATATAGTTGCAGAAGAAGATAAAATAATTACTACTCCAGTAGAACAATTATCAGCTGATGTAAGTCAAGAAGAAATAGTAGAAGTAAAAGAAGAAAAACCAATAAAAGCAACAGACTTATCAGATAAAATAGAATATATTTATACAGATAAAAACTATAATGATACTTCAAGAAGAATAATACCCGGAATACTTTTATCTATGGATTTATTAGTATTCTTAGGAATTAAAGTTATAGAGAAAAAACAAAAACAAGCTATAAAATAAAAAATACTCAATTGAGTATTTTTATTTTGTAGTATAATTTATTGATGTTATATCTTTAATTACAGGATTATAACTAGCTAATAGTTTTATAATTCCTGGAATGTTACCATTTATTTCAGATATAACAGTATTTATTAATTCGTTATCTTTAACTTCATTACTTATATAATCATTAATTGAAATATTAATATCACTTGTATAACTTGATCCACATACCATTTTACCATTAGAATCAAATCTTCTATTTATATGAGCTTCTACTGGTTTATCATCAGTATATACTTTAACATCTTCTTGATCATATCCATATTCATCACGTATTTTACTTGATTTTGTCATATAATCATAATCAGAGGATACAATAATAGTAGAGTCCATTTCATCATTACTATGATAAAAAGTAATATTATTATTAGTACATCTTAATAATGAAGCATTATAATCAGATTGCGGTTTCTTCTTTTGATAAACAAAATCTTTTCCACAAATATAGAATTCTTGATTTCCTATATAAATACATATTTGATTATTATTAAATCTACAAGATATATCTCCTATAGTAAATCCATACCAATTCTTATCTTTTTTATCAATAGTAGTTGCATCCTCATTTTCTGGATCAATGATATAATAAGTACCATTATTATCAAGATAACTTAAATTTAATAGTTCTAATACTTCTATTAGTTGACTATTATTAAATATACTATTACCTCCCATTAATTGTTTATTATAACTAATTATCATATAAATAGCAAATAAATAGATTTTAAAAAAGAATATTTTATTGTATAATGGTTATATGATTGGAGTGAAAGTTATGTATTTTGATCCGGGAACTGGAAGTTTAATAATTCAATTATTGATAGCTGGATTAGCATCCGTAGTAGCTTCCTTTGCTTTATTTAAAAACAAATTAGTATCAATTATAAGGAAAGAAAAAAAGGATGATAAAAATGAAAAGTAAAGAGTTATCATCTTTTCGTGATCCATCAGGATATATTTATTATGAAAATAATAAAGTAATTCGTAGAATAAATCCCATATATTTTAAAGAATATAATCATTTAATGAATAGTGGATTATATAAAGAATTAGTAGATAATGAATTATTAATAGAACATAAAGAAATAAAGAACAATGATAAAGAAATATTATTAGAAGTACAAAAAGTACCATATATTTCTTATCCATATGAATGGACATTTGAAGAATTAAAAGATGCTGCTTTATTAACTATTAAAATTAATAAAATAGCATTAAAATATGGAATGATTCTAAAAGATGCTACCAGTTATAATGTAACATTTATTGGTAATAAACCAATATTTATAGATACATTATCTTTTATGTTTTATGAAGAAAATTCTCCATGGGGAGCATATGGTCAATATACAAGACATTTTATTGCACCACTAGTTTTAATGAAATATGTAGACGTAAGATTAAATACTTTATTAAAAAATTATATAGATGGAATACCTCTAGATCTATGTAGTAATCTATTAAAAAATAGAGGTGGACTAATAAGTAAAATTCATATTAAATTACAAAATAAAAGTATTATTAAACATAATAATGATGGAAAAAAAGAAGTAAATAAAATAACTATAAGTAAAAAATCTATAATTAATATGTTAGATATGATTAGTAATCAAATAAGTAATTTAAAATTAAAAAAATATAAAACAGAGTGGATGAATTACTATGATGTATCTAATTATGATAATGAAGCATTTAAAAATAAAGAAGAATTAATAAAGAAATATTGTAAAAAAGTAAATACTAAAGATAATAATCTATCTTTTGATTTAGGATCTAATGATGGTAGATTTTCTAAATTAATAGAAAAAGAATTAAATACATATGTAGTATCATTTGATATAGATAGTAATGCAGTAGAATATAACTATTTAAATAATAGTAATAATAATATTCTTCCATTGGTAATGGACTTTACTAATCCATCAAGTGCTATAGGTTTTAGTAATTCAGAAAGAAAAAGCTTTATGGATAGAGGAAATGCTAATTTAACTTTGGTTTTAGCATTTATTCATCACTTAGTAATATCAAACAATTTATCTTTTGAAATGGTCGCAGATTTCTTAAGTAATATAACTAATTATTTAATAATTGAATTTGTACCAAAAGAAGATTCACAAGTAGAATTACTATTAAAAACACGTAATGATATATTTAAATTTTATAATATAGATAATTTTAAAAAAGAATTCTCCAATTATTTTAATATTATTTCTGAAGATAAAATTAATAATAGTAAAAGAACATTATTCTTAATGGAGGTAAAAAATGAAAGATCATTTAATAAATGAAAAACTATTATTTTACTTTCCTTTTTTATTGATATTTACAATATATCTAAATATGTTTAATGGAGTATTCGCAATAAATGGTTCTGAATATGAATTCATGTTTTATGAAGTAATAATAATGACATTAAAAACATCAATTTTAGTAGGACTATTTTATTTTGTGTTTTCTAAATTTATAGAAGATAAAAGAATACTTTTTATAAATACATTTTTATTTGTATTTGCATTAAGACTAGAATTAATATATAGAATACCATTCTTAGTATTTTTACTAATATCTATCTTTTATAAAAAGAATAATTATATAGTTAAAGTATTAAATGAAATATTTAGTACTATATTTGCTCTTATAGTAACAATATTATTTATATTTAATAGTTTTATAGCACTAAGTAGAGGAATATCATATATTAATAGAACAACTCATTATAATACTAATAAGGATATAGTAATAGATAAAGATAAACCATCCCCTAATATTTATTGGTTTCATATGGATGGTATGCCTAACACTGATTTTATAAATAATTATTATAATGAACCATTAACTGATTTTAAAGAATCATTAAACAAGATGAATGTTGTAAATTATGAAGACTCTTCATTTGTAGGAGGACATCATACTATTACTGCATTAAATGCTATGATTAATCCAGATTATTATGATAATTATTTAAAAGATTATTTAAATGAAAAAGATAAATGTGAATTTACTAAATGTAAGACAAAATATGTCCCAACATTTAAAAATTTACATTATAGAAGAATAGATAATGAACTAATAAAAGGGTTAAAAGAAAAAGGTTATACTACTATTAGTATTACTGAATATAATCAATATGTATCATTAAAAACAGACCATATATATGATATATTTAGAACACAAGATAGTTGTAAAGTTCCATATTTTAAAGGTATTAATAATAATGATGATATCTATAAAGATGTATTAAAAATACATTTGGAGCAGTTACTTAAATATGATAATATAAATATTAATATGGTAAATAATGCAACTAAATATATTCCTTGTAATAAAGATATTAATAAATATAAAAATATAAGTAAAGTAGATAGTCAAAAACAAATATTAACTGCCATAATAGATTCAAAAGATAAAGATAATAATCCAAAATTCTACTTTATAGATAATGTATTAATACATAAATATTGGAATTATGATAGTGAAGGTAATTTTATTAGACCATATAATACTGATTTAAATGATTATGATGACTGCTATAGATATGTATCTAAAGTAATATTAGAATATATTAATTATATAAAAGAAAATGATCCAAATAGTATAATAATATTCCAAGGAGATCATGGTATACATGTACTTGAAGATGATATATTAAAAGAAATTTATAAAATAGATGATAATGATATATTAGATATCCGTAATTCAACAATAAGTTTAATATATATTCCAGAAGAATATAAAAATGGAAATGAAGAATATTTAAATAACCCATTAAATATTAGTAGATATCTAATTAATAATTATGTAGGAGACAATTATAAATACATAAAAGAGTAGTAATACTCTTTTATTTTTTTAATAAATAATTTATGATATAATATAAAACTATAGGTGGCGAAGGTCAAAGTGTAACAAATATTAAGTATAACAATTAAAGCCCAAAAATAATAAGAAATGGAAAAATGTTATGAATATTAATAAAAAAGAAAATAGTGATGTTAATAATCAGATAAATGATTTAAGAAAACAAGAAAAAGATTTAATTAGTAAATTAGATATGTTATATCAAGATAAATTTAATGGCATAATATCTGAAGAAATGTATTTAAGAATTTCTAGAGAAACAGAAAATTCTCTAGTTAGAATAAGAGAGAAAATCCAAAGTTTACAAGATACAAAAGAAGAGAAGAAAGTTAATAAATCAGAAATAAAAGATTATGAAGATAAAATAAGAAAATTAATTGATATTGATAATCCATCAAGAGAGTTAATTGGGGCTTTAATTGATAAAATTATTATAGATAAAGATAGAAATATAGAAATTATCTATAAATTTAGTATATTAAATAATTAGAACTTTGTCGCAAGCTGCGACAAGGGGTACATAAAAATTTGATAAACTACTTATATGAAAAAACTATTGTAATAAGAACAAATGTTTGATATAATATGTACAACAAAGGTGGTATCTTATGAATCAAGATAAAATGCACTTAGTAAATAAAATATTTAATAATGAAACAATTAGAACTGTTTGGGACAAAGAACAAGAAAAATACTTTATAAGTGTTGTTGATTTAGTTGGAGTTGTTTCAGAGAGTAAGGATAAACAAGCCTATTGGAGAAAGCTTAAACAACGTTTAAAAGAAGAAGGAAATGAAACCGTGACAAATTGTCACACTTTGAAATTAAAAGCACAAGATGGTAAATATCGTATGACTGACGTTGTTGATATTGAAGGAATGTTTAGAATTATTGAATCTGTTCCTAGTAAGAATGCAGAGCCAATAAAACAATGGCTTGCAAAACTTGGAAGTGAGAGAATAGATGAAACATTTGATCCTTCATTAGCGGCACAAAGAGCGATAGACTTATATAGAGCTAAAGGTTATGATGAAAAATGGATTGCACAAAGAATCAAAGGTATTCAGGATAGAAAACAACTTACTGATGTATGGAAAGATGGTGGAATAACTGAATCAAAAGAATATGCAATTCTAACAAAGGAGATTTATAAAGAATGGTCTGGCATGACTGCAAAACAATATAAATCATTTAAAGGACTTAGGAAAGAATCATTAAGAGATAATATGACTTATGTTGAAGTAGCACTTGCAGATTTAGGAGAAATAGCAACAAGAGAAATTGCCAAAAAGAAAAATCCAAAGGGTTTAAATGAAAATATAGATGTAGCAAGACGTGGTGGTAAAATTGCTGGCAATGCAAGAAAAGATTTAGAGCAGGAACTAGGTGAGAGTGTAGTTACTAATGCAAATGCTTTAAACTATCAGTATATAGATGAAAAAGAAATTGAAATGAAAAATTAATTACTCTAAGATGTAATAATTTAAAAAAAAAGAGTTATTACGCTTAACCGTAATAACTTTCTAAAACAAAAAAGTAGTAGGTGATGTAAATGGATAATAAATTTAATAATATGATTAATGAATTCTTAGCAAATACTGATGCTAAAGATGAAAAAGAATTAAATGAAAAATTGCAAGAGTTTATGCAAAAATATAATGCTGGTGAAATAGATTATACTAATATAATACTAGATGATGCTTATGAGTTGTTGGAAAAAGCCGAAAATACTAAATCAAAAGCACAAGCTATTAAGTATGCAAAAGAAGCATATGATATGTGTCCTGATTGTTTTGATGCAATACTATTTCAAGTACATTTAGAAGATAATCCACTAAAAAGATGGAAATTATTAGAAGAAGGATTAGAGTTTGAAAAAGATAGATTAGAAGATGAAGAATACTTTAAAAAAGATAATATGGGACACTTCTATGGAATATTTGAAACTAGACCATATATTAGAGGTTTGTTTGCTAAAGCAGATTATTTAATTTTAGATGGAAAGATTAAACAAGCACGTGATGTATGTAAAGAAATATTAAAATTAAATGAAAATGATAATACAGGTGCTAGATATTTACTTATGGCAATATATGCTTTTCTAGAAGAAGAAAATGATATGCTTAAGTTATATAAAAAATATCCAGAAGAAAACTTAGAAATGTTGTTTCCATTATTCATTCTTTACTATAAACAAGGTGATGATAAGAAAGCTAAAGAATACTTAGATAGAATAAATAAAGCTAATCCTGATTTTATAAAATTCTTTAAAGGTACAATGAAAGAAATTACAAAAGTTCCAGAAGGATATTATTCTAAAGGGGATTCATCAGAAGTTATAATGTATTTTAGACAATATGATTTTCTTGTAGAAACAATACCTACAATAGATTATTACATATTAGAAAACAGTAAAAAGAAAAAATAGTTACACATTGACTATCGTTAGGAGATGATTAATATGAAAAATATATATAATTTATCTAAAGGTAAAGTAGAAGTATATGGCTTAGAGCCATTAAAAGAAAAAATAATATTATTTAGAGGAAAAGAAATGGAAAGTATTCCATATAATGAAAGATTATTAGATCGTATTCCAACAAAAGGGTGGTTTACTCCAAAAAAAGACGTAATATATGAATGTGGCAGTTATGTATTGAGAAAAAGAATCCCAAGGCCTGAAGATGAATTTTTAATAAATGAATTTGTAAATGATTATTTAAAACCATACAGAGTAAGAGATGTAAAAAGAACAGATAACGGTGAATATGCTACCTTATTAGATCCAACAAGAGTTATAGTAGAAAAAGAACTACAAATAACAGAAGAAATATTATTAGAACTACTATTAGAAAATGAAAATTATGATAATAAGAGATTACAAAATGGTGATTTAACAAGAATTAGAGACTTATTTAGAATAACTAAAAGGCCAATTACTATAATTGATTTAGAAGAATTAAAAAAGTACTTTTCAACAAACTTAGTACCACAAGATGAATTAAAAACAAAGATGAATCAGATTAATGGTTCAACAAAAATATATAGAAAATTAAGATAAGAGTCATGTTACATGACTTTTTTTTATTTGATTAAAATGATATAATGAAGATGGAGGATATATGGAAATTAAGAGAAGTAAAAGAAGAAGAAATAGAAAAATTAAATTTAGTGAAGATGAGTATATTGAAAAGTATTATATGAAAAATGGAAAAGCAGTAATACCAGTAGAATTAGAAAAACCAAATGATCTATATATGGAACATGATTATTTAAAGAGAGAATTATCAGATTCAGTATGTAAATATATAGAAGAAATAGCTTATATGATACCAATTAATACTGATATTATTATAGAAGTACATTGTCCAAAAGTAAGTGAAGAAATGCAAAAGAAAATGGAAAGTTCTATTAAGAATAATTATGGAATAGAAATAGATGATGTAGATTATGAATTAATGATTCAAAATAGAAGAGCATTTATTCTATTTGTAATTGGTGTAATACTATTATCATTAAATATTATAGTTGATAGATATATTGATCCAATATTATCAAATTTCTTATGTGTTGTATGGTGGGTTGCTATATGGGACATGTTAGAAATAATAATAATAGATAAATCTGATAATAAATGGCAAAGATTAAATTATCAACAACTATATGAAGCTAAAACAGTATTTGTATTTGAGGAAGATAATGAAAATAATTAGTTCATTATTTATATGTTTTTTAATATATTCATTTATTGGTTGGCTATACGAAGTAATTGCTAGTATAGTTAGAAAACATAAGTTTATAAATAGAGGATACTTGCTAGGACCAATATGTCCATTATATGGATTTGGATGCATATTAATAACAGTATTACTAGAAGAACATAAAGGTAGTATTATTCAGTCTTTTATATTAACAATATTAATATGTTCAATATTAGAGTATTTTACAGGATATTTTATGGAGAAAATATTTAAGACTAGATGGTGGGACTATACATATAAAAAATATAATATTAATGGAAGAATATCATTAGATGTAATGCTATTCTTTGGAGTAGCAGGAGTATTTATTTTGTATATAGTTAATCCAATCTTAACAAAACTTATTAGTAGTTTTAATACTACATCATTATATGTTACTTCAATAATAATATTTATATTATTTATAGCAGACATAATCTTATCAACAACAGTAACATTTAAGATTAGAGAAACAATTACTAATTATGAAAAAGATTCAACCGAAGAAATAACTAAAAAAGTTAGAGAATACTTTATTAAGAGAGGATATCTATATAAACGTACAATTGAGGCATTCCCTTCAATGATAAATAGTAGAGAAAGACTTTTAGAATTAAGAAAAAAGATAAATATAGAAATAGACAAATTAAATAGCAAAGTTAATAATAAAAAAGTAAAATAAGTGTCACTTAATTGTTAGAAAGAGATGAAGTTGATATAATTATTATGATAGATAATAAATGATAGGAGGTATAATGATATTTAATTTAAAAGGAAGAGTAGCTGTTATAACTGGAGCTGGCTCAGGTCTTGGAAAACAAATGGCAAAAAAATTTGCTAAACAAGGAGCTGACTTAGTTATTTTACCAATAGATGGTAGATATACTTTTGTTTAATTTTAAGGAGAAAATATGAATATAGAAGAAAGATTAAATAATATAGAAAAAAGACTAATAAAACTAGAAAAAATAGAACAAAGAAGAAGAACACTTGCTATTATAAAATTATTATTCTATGTAGCAATTATTATAGGAATAATAGTATTAATCTTTATTATGTATAATAAAATTATGGATGTAATTGCTCCATTCCAAGAAATAGTAGATAAATATAATGAAACAAAAGAAACTATAAGTGGATTTTCAGGATTATTAAAATAAGTATTGAAGAAACAAAAAATATGGTATAATTTATTAAGTTATTATTTATAGGGGTGAACTTTATGTGGGATTGTATACTTGATGGTGTAATTGATACTATTAAATTATTACCATTTCTATTTATAGTATTTTTATTGCTAGAATTCATTGAACATAAACTAAGTAAAAAGAGTCAAAAAGTATTATTAAAACATAAAAGTAAAGGTCCAATCATAGGAGGACTATTAGGAGGGTTACCACAATGTGGATTTGGTGCAATGGCATCAAGTCTATATTCAACAAGAGTAATCACTATGGGAACAATAATTGCGATATTCTTATCAACAAGCGATGAAATGTTACCAATAATGATAAGTGAAAAAGTAGATATTATAATTATCCTTTCAATTATTTTATTTAAAGTTGTAGTTGGTATAATAGTAGGATTATTAGTAGATTTAATATATAGACAAAAAGAAGATAAAGAACATAGTCATATACATGATTTATGTGATGATGAACACTGTCATTGTGATGATGATAATATATTTAAATCTAGTATTATACATACATTAAAAACAGTATTATTTATTTTAATAGCAAGTATATTAATAAATATAATCATTTATTTTGTAGGAGAAGAAGTATTATCTAATTTATTACAAAGTAATAATATATTAGTATATTTTATTTCTAGTTTAATTGGATTAATACCTAACTGTGCATCATCAGTAGTAATTACAGAAGTATTCTTATCTAATTTAATCACAATAGGAGTAGCTTTATCAGGATTATTAACTGGATCTGGAATAGGAATATTACTATTATTTAAATCAAATAAAAATATAAAAGAAAATCTTACAATTCTAGGAATAATCTACTTTGTAGGTGTATTTGTAGGATTTATTGTAGATTTAATTATTTAATAAGATAGAGAAATTCTATCTTTTTATGACAATCTAAATAAAGTCAAGTATTATTTTAACTTTAATTTTTATGAA
>CALYOH010000037.1 GCA_945228905.1 uncultured Caryophanales bacterium | reverse complement strand
GTAGAAGATTTATCTTTTTCTATTGATGAAGGATAAATAGTTGGTTATATTGGAACAAATGGAGCAGGAAAATCTACTACTATTAAAATCCTAAGTGGAATATTAATTCCTGATTCAGGTAAGTGTTCAATAGACAATATGACTCCATGGAAAGATCGAGTAAAGTATGTTAAGAAAATTGGTGTAGTATTTGGACAAAGATCCCAATTATGGTGGGATATACCAGCAGAAGACACATTCGATTTATTAAAAGATATTTATGAGATTCCAGAAGAAGAATATCAAACTACAAAAGAAGATCTAATAAATAGATTAAATCTTCAAGATATCATAAACATTCCAGTCAGACAATTAAGTCTTGGACAGAGAATGCGCTGTGAGATTGCGGCAAGCTTACTGCATAATCCTAAAATATTATTCTTAGATGAACCAACAATTGGTTTAGATGCAGTATCAAAGCAAGTAGTAAGAGACTTTATTAAGAAACTTAATAAAGAAAAAAAGACCACAGTGATTTTAACTAGTCATGATATGGCGGATATTACATCACTCGCAAAAAGAATAATCTTAATAGGAAAAGGTCATGTTTTATATGATGGTAGTCTTAAAAAATTACAAAATAAATATGAAACAGAAAAATATGTATCAATAAAGACCAATGATAAACTGATCATAAGAAAAAAGGGTATAAAAAGTAAGACAAAGACTAAATATGGTTATGATTTAGTAATAGATACAAAAGAAATAACTATTTCAGAATTATTAAATGAAATATCTAAAAGAATAACCATAGAAGATATTGAAATAGACCATGAAGATATCGATAGTATTATCGTAAAATTATATAAGGACTATAAGATTTGAATGCTTATATAACTTATTTTAAATTAAAATTCATCAGTAGTCTTCAATATCGAAGTGCAGCATGGGCTGGTATTGCAACACAATTCTTTTTTGGATTTGTATACATAATGGTATATGTAGCATTCTATGAATCTGGCGGAAATAATCTACCAATGGAACTTCCTCAAGTAGTAACATATTTATGGTTAAATCAAGCCTTACTTGCTTTAGTTAATCAATTTTCAAGAGATCAAGAACTATTTAAATTAATTAAAGAAGGAGGAATATCCTACGAATTAGTAAGACCAAAGAACTTATACTTTATGTGGTATTTTAAAGTTATAGGTCAAAGACTTGCTAACGTAGCATTAAGATTCTTCCCATTATTAATAGTTACATCTATATTACCTTATCCATTTCATATGGGAGGACCAGAATCAATACTACATTTTATATCATTTATAGCATCTCTTAGTCTTGGTACTTTACTAGTAACTGCATTAACAGTCTTTTATCCAATAATTACTTTAACAACTATGAATGAAAAAGGTATAGTAAATTTAATAATAACTTTAGCAGATATCTTATCAGGAATAGTTGTACCAATACCATTTTTTCCTAAATTCTTACAAATTATATCTTCTTTTTTACCATTCCAATATATTAGTGACTTACCATTCAGATTATATGTTGGAAACATCTCTATAGCAGATGGAGTTTTCGGTATGTGTATCCAATTTATTTGGATAATTATATTTATCATCACGGGTAATATCTTAATGAATAAAAATATTAAAAGAGTAACTGTACAAGGAGGATAGATGAAAATATATTTTGAATCACTCGCTATGCATTTAAAAGGAGAACTAGAATATCGAGTGAATTTCATTCTATCTTTTCTATCCCAAATATTAGTATTCTTTACATATTATTTTATAATTCTAGCTTTATTTACAAAGTTTGATCATATAAAAGGTTTTACTTTGTATGAAGTATTATTATGTTTTAGTATTATACAATTTGGGTTTTCATTTAATGAAGTATTTGCAAGAGGAATAGATAAATTTGATAATCTAATTATTCAAGGAAACTTTGATAGACTATTATTAAGACCCAAAAATATAATATTACAAGTCCTATGTAGTGATAGTGATTTTGTAAAAACATCTAGATTAATACAAGCACTAATAGTAATGATAGTTGCTTTAGTAAATTTAAACATAAAATGGAATATATTTAGAGTAATTACTCTTATTCTTATGTTAATGTCTGCTTGTGTAATATTCTTTGGAATATTCTTAGCAGCAGCAGCATACTGTTTCTTTACAGTACAAGGATTAGAAGTAAGAAATGTTTTCACAGATGGTGGAAAGCATATGGCTCAATATCCAATAGGAGTATTTAAAAAAGGATTTGTCTATTTCTTTACTTTTATAATTCCTTATGCTTTTGTTAATTACTACCCATTACTATATTTTATTGGAAAGAAAGATAATATATTATATGCTTTCTCTCCAATACTAGTAATAATATATTTAATTCCATGTATTTTAATCTTTTACTTTGGGATGAAAAGATATACAAGTGTGGGTTCATAATCCACACTTTTTATGTTATAATTTTATCAGGTGATTATATGAAAAATAAAATAATAAATAATTTATTAACATATGGATTTATAGTATTTTTAATAGCATTATTAATAGATTCAATTATAAAGAAAAACATACTAGTTTCTATAGTAATAATTCTAGAAATAATTATCTTTTTACCTATAATAAGAAAAATAATATTAAAACTAATAGGTAAAGATAAAGATGGTATTATATATATCACAAGGGTATTAATAACTATATTATTAATAATTCTAATACCACTAACTTCAGAACTATCTTTTTATCATAAATATATTAGTGAAGATAAAAAGACTACTATAATAATAGAAAAATATAAAATAAAAATAAAAAAGAATGGTAAAGAAAATATATATAAATATAGTTTTCATACATATAAAAATACAGAATATTATATAGAAGTAGAAAAGGAAATAATGTATGAACAATTTATGTTATTAAAGTATGACGAAAAAGATAAACTATTATGTACAGTAGTTGATGGTAAATGTACTGAATTTTTTTATATAAATGATTAGTATAAAAAAGATTTATATTGTTTGACATTTATATAAGTTTGAAATATAATACGTCCCTGAGGGGATTAGTATGAATACGGATTATAATTTATATAAAATATTCCTATACTTATATGAAGAAAAAAGTATATCAAAAACAGCCAACAGATTATACGTATCACAACCAGCAATAAGCTATAGTTTGAAAGAATTAGAGAGTCAGCTAGGACATACTTTATTTTATAGAAATTCTAAAGGTATAGAACCAACTCTAGAAGCAAAAGAATTATATGGATATATATCTACTGCTTTTAGTATTTTAAATGATGCAGAAGAACATTTAAAAAATTTAAATGATTTAAATACAGGAAATATAAGAATAGGAGTTCCATCATATATTTCAATGTTTTATTTATCTAAATATATAGTGGATTTTAGGGGTATTTTTCCTGGAGTAAAATTTGAATTAGTAAGTAAAACAACAGAAAGTATGGTTACAATGTTAGAACAAAGACAACTAGATCTTATAATTGCACCATTACCAATTAATAGTAAAAAAGAAGTTACAAAAATAACGTTATCTAAATTAAAGAATTGTTTTGCTTATAATAAAGATTTAATGAAAGATGTTTCACTTAAGAAACTAGAAGATATTAAAAAGTATCCATTAGTATTACCAAGTAAAATATCATCTATAAGAACTAAATTAGATGAATACTTAGAATCACAAAATATAAAAGTAAATCCAGTATTAGAATCATGGCCAATTGATTCAATGATAGAAATGGTTCGTAAAGGAGTAGGAATTGGATACTTTATAAAAGATGTAATTGATAGTCAAAATGATAGTGATAAATTTGAAACTGTAACTTTTGATAATAAATTACCTGATGTAGATATATGCTGTGTATATATAGATAGTTTCCTTACAACAGCAGCTAAAAAATTTATAGATTTAATAACTGAAAATAAATAGATAGTTACTATCTATTTTTTTTATTCAAATTATGATAAAATGTTCCTGGTGAGAATATGGATGAAACTATAGGAGTTAAAGGCGGACATAATGATAGATTAAGATCTTTAAGAATATCACAAGCTTTAAAAGAGAAACTACAAGAACATGAAAGTGATTATATTAAAGAATTAGAAAAGAAAGTAAAAAGACAACAAAAGTATACTTTAATAAAAACTATACCTATAGTTGTCACAGGAACGATAATTAATAATTTATTTGGTATTGGAGATTATGAACCAACTAAAGAAGATATAAGTATTAGATATAAAGAACAAGGCGATATAGATGAACAAGAAGAAAGAATAAGAGTAAAAAAAGAATTAGAAAAAAGAAAAAGAATAATAACTCTTCCTTCTGGTACAAAAGTAGTAGTATATATCCCAGTACAAGAAGAAAAAGAAAATGAATCACTAGTAGAAATAAAACCATTAGATGTAAAGAAAACATCTAAAGAAAAAACTGGTATAGAAGGAAATACTACTTTAGTATCTATTCCTCTACCTAAAAAGGGAATAGATGAACCTATTATTAATGATTCATTATTAGAAGAAATAGAAAAAGACTTGTATTTTGAAGATATAGATTTTAATAATCTACCAGAAGAATCAAAAGAAAAACTTTCTAAACTAAGATCAAGAAGAATAATAGATTATTATGAAGAAAAATTAAAAGAAATAAGATATGATTTAAGACAAACAATATATGATTATAATGTTTTAGTATATGATGAAGATGGAATTGTTCTAAGTAAAGATGCAGAAACAATATTAGATAAATTAACAGACATTATTTCAAGAATAGAAGAATTAAAAAAGAGAATAAATATAGAAGACTTAGATAAATATGATGATAATTATATTTATGTATTAATAGAAGATTATTTAAGTGAATTTAGAGATCAAAAACTAGTAAAAGAAATAAAAGATTCTCCATTATATGTAGAAATATCTAAGAAATTAGATGAGCTGGAAACTAAAAGAGATTCATATAGTAAAAAAATAGAAAAAAAACAAGAAGAATTAGTAAGTAAAGAAGAAGACTTTGAAGAATTAAAGAAAAAATATTATAGTATAGATAAAATTAATCAAGAACTAAAAGATATTCAAAAAGAACAAGAAAGAATTCTTACTAGTTTAAAAGAGAAGGTTGCTAAATCTACTTCAACTTATGAAAGAGTAGAATATGAAATGCAAGCAATGACTAGAGGTACAAGAAGAATGATGAGATTACTAACATTACAAATGTTTCTTCCCGGACCAAGATTTGCAAAATCATTTGCAACAACTTCAGCAGCTTATTTATATTTCTTAAATAATATATATAGACCAAATCTTAGAGAAAGAAAAATTAGAGTAATACAAGTAGAAGATTATAGTAGAGAAATATCAAATAGTATAGAAACTATAGATGATGCTTCTAAACTTTTAGGAAAAACATCATCTCAAATAGATAAGATGATTAAAGAATTAAAAGAAAAATATGGTGACTATAAAGGTGTAATACCAGAATTTGATAATATAATATATTCACTAAATAAAATAAAAATAGATATAGAAGAAAAAGAATATGAAATGAAAAAAATAAGAAAAGAACAAGAATTAGTATTAGAAAGAAATAATGCTAAAGTATTAACTAGAGGAGAATACCCTGTAAATTAAAATTGTAAAGTCTTTATTAAGATAAAGATTAATTAAACAATCATGATATAATAAAACTGAATGGAGTGAATAACATGCTATTACTTACAAAAGCTATATTTGCAGCAATGATAGGTTTGCTAACATCAGCTATTTTAGGATTATTTTTAATTCCGGTATTAAAAAAATTAAGGTTAGGACAAAAGATATCAATCTTTGTAGGAGAAACTCATAGAAAAAAAGAAGGTACTCCTACAATGGGTGGACTTATATTTATAATTCCAACAGTACTAATTACTTTAGGATTGATATTATTTGATAAGATTACTTATACATCTAATTTAGGAATAGTGTTACTTGTCTGTATCGGATATACAAGTATAGGATTTATAGATGACTTCTTATCAATAAGAAAAGGTAATAATGAAGGACTTACAAGTATTCAAAAACTATTTATGCAAACATTAATTGCAATAGGATTCTTTTATATATATATGCGTAATGGAGGACAAACTGCTTGGGTAGTTGGAACTCTAGGAATAGATATAGAATTTGGATGGTTATATGGACTAGCAATATTATTTATTCTAGTTGGTGCAAGTAATGCAGTTAATCTAACAGATGGATTAGATGGATTAGCTGGAGGTCTTTCAGCAATTGCATTCATTGCATATGCATTAATATCTTTATCAGTTGGATTTGAAGATATAGGAATATTTTGTTTAATCTTGTTAGGAAGTTTAATAGGATTCTTAATATTTAATACACATCCAGCTAAAGTATTTATGGGAGATACAGGAAGTTTAGCTTTAGGAGCTATGATGGGAGCAATCGCAATACTTACACATAGAGAGTTAACCCTACTTGTAGTTGCCTTTGTATTCGTAATTGAAACATTAACTGTTATCTTGCAAAATATTTGGGTAGTAGTATTTAAAAGAAAATTATTCTTAATGACACCACTTCATCACCATTTTGAAAAGTTAGGATGGCAAGAAACTGATATAGTAAAATTATTCTGGGTAGTAGGATTACTACTTGCTATGTCAGGAATTATATTTGGAGTATGGATTTAGAAAACTAAATCCTTTTTTCAAAGGTGATTATATGTATAGATTATTTTCTAAAGATGAAGAATTAAAAAAACATATAAAAGAAGAAAGCCAATCCTTCAAAAGAGAGTTAGGTGTCGGTGGAGAAGGAATAAGTTATTTAGGATATAATGGAAAAGTATATAAAATGTTTTATAGCGCAACAAGAGAAGATTATAGAAGAATAATAACAACAAGTGAAGTTGATCTAGAACACTTTTGCTTTCCAGAGCAAATGTATATTATAAGAAATAGATTAGCAGGATATAGGACTAAATATGTAAAAGGAGATATCATGCTAAATCTAGAATCTCTATTAATGGGAGATAATCCAGGAGAGTTAGATATGATAACTCTTTGTAGGGCATATGATGAAATATTAGCAGATATAGAAGAACTAAGTAAAAAGCAAATACTAATGTATGATCTGGCAGGAAACTTAATTTATGATGGTAATAGTTTCTATGCAATAGATACATGTGATTATAGATATGCAACAAACTATACTGAACAAGAAATATTAGAGTCAAATATAAGAATGTTAGATGATGCAGTACAAAGTGAATTAGAATTCTATTATGAAGGGCTTGGTTTAGTAGCACCATATTTTAGAGATGTATATAGAGAGTATAAATCAGGAAGAAAAAAGAGATTTTAAATCTCTTTTTTTTGCAATAAAAATATTTCATATACAAAAAAGCAATTTCTGTATGATTTTTCTTGCATTTTTAAATAATTTAGATTAGGATAGTAAGCTAATTAGGAAGTATATGTCCTAAAATATATAGAAAGGAAGAAAAGGATATGAAAGAAAAAAAGAAAAGTATTAATTCAAACTTAAAGAAATTCTCTATTGTAAAACTTTTCGCTGCAATAGTTTTATTAGCTGGAATAGTATTTTCTTTAACAAGAACTAATACAATTTCTAACTATCTAAAGAGTAAACTAGCTGCTGGTGACGTGCCTGCACATGAGAAAACATTAACTTCTAATGGTGATGGTACATACAAACTTAGTCTTACAGTAAAAGGTGACGCAGAACAAATGTCAAATGATACTAAAGCAAATGTAATAGTTATCTTAGATACTTCTGGTTCTATGGACTGGGTTGCTAATAAAACTCTAACAAGGAAAAAATCTAATACTGGCGGATATTGCGGTGATCTTGGTAATGGTGACTATCGTAGAGTATATTATAGAACTGGTACATCAGGTAATTATAAATATTATCCAGAAGGTACTGGTCCAGATACATCTTCACATTCTACAGTTTACTACAAGACTGGGTTCAATAGCAATGGATCAATCAATTGGCAATCATGTGGATCAAGTAATCGTTATAACTACGTTGACAAACAAGGAAACATTAAGAATGATTCTAGAATTGAGCAAACAAAAGTTGGTGTTAAAAAACTAGTTAAAACTCTATTAGATCAAAACACTAATAGTAATAATATTGATGATATGATTGAACTTTCATTAATCACATTCTCAACTAATGCTCATTATGTTACACCATCATCAGCATCAGCAAATGGATGGATTAAAGGATCAACTACAACATCAATAAATGACACTATTGATAATGTACATGCTGTTGGTGCTACAAACTGGGATGAAGCTTTATATTATGCAAAAGATTTAGCTGATGCAAAATATAATTCTGGAGACCATGATAAAACTTATGTTGTATTCTTCTCAGATGGTGAACCTACACAACATAACAGTACTTCAAGAAATGGTGATAGTAATCATACTGCTAATTCACATAGTCATGGAAGTTATCTACATGGTGGTGGTTCATCAGCAAACTCAAACGACTTAGGTGCAGCAAACTATGAAGCAAAGAGATTCAATTCAGATAAATATGATTTCTATGGCATTTTTGCATATGGTGATGAAAGTAGACAAAACTATATGCGTACTGTAGTAAGTTATGCAAATTATGGAGATAACAATCATTCTACTGGAAGTGTAAATAATCATTATTACTCTGCAAATAACGAATCAGAAATAAATAGTGCATTTGAATCTATAGCATCTTCAATTGCAAATGCTGTAGGTATTACTGATGCTGAGATTCACGATGGAACAACTGCAGGAGTAGTTGCTAAATCAGGAAATCTTGATAATGAGGGACTACTTCAAGTAGACCAAAACTCATATGAATACTGGATGAATATTCCATTAACTGATGGTAAATTTACAGTATTCAATAATTATAATAATATAGGTTCTCAAACATTTACAGTTTCTCAAGATGGTGAATATGTAAATATTACTTGGGGAACAGGAAAAAATGAAAAATCTGCAAGATATAAAGGAGAAGTTAGTACAGATGGCAAATCTGTAAAAATACTTTGGGGTGATAAAAATTCTACTCCATCAACAAACTTCTATTTTGCAGCTCCACAAGCTACTTATGTGTCTGATGAAAATGCAGATGATTTTGGTAGTGTAAATTGGGACTTAGATAGTGTTGATACACTATTAAATGGTGTTACATATGAAGTAACATTCGATGTTTGGCCAACTCAAACAACATTAGATTTAATTGCTGATGCTAAGAATGGAAAAGACTTACCAGATAATGTAAAACCATATTTAGATGAAAATGGTAATTTTAAAACTAATACAGGAGCAAACATTGTATATGATGATACAAGAAATGGAACAACAAATAATAAATCAAATTATACTAATCCAAATCCAGTAAAAATACAAAATGCTGAAACATTATCAGTAACTAAAGAATGGTCTGATGAAAACCATGAGTCAAGCATGAAGTTATTTGTAAATCGTAAAACAGGTGATAAAAATGAAAACTATCACAATGTTACATTAAGTAATGATAATGGCTGGAATGCAACAGTATATATTTCTTATGGTATTATGAAAGCAGATAAAACTGCACATACTATAGAATTAGTTACTCCAGGACATGATTTCTCATTTGCTGAGCCAGAAGACTTAGCATATAACTGGGAATTTAAGGCTCCAGTAGTACATCCAATGATTATTAATGCTGAACCAACATTACTAACAAAAGTTGAAACTAAAGATTTAACTTGTAGTATGGAAGGTGTACAACATTGTACTAATGGTTCAGATGAGTATTATAAAATTGGTGAAAGTTACTATAAAGTAACAGGAACTGAAACAGCATCATTAACTGCTGAAAATGTACGTAAGAGTACAATCGACGTTAAGAAAGTAGTTGAAGGAGAAGATAAAAATCCTGATCAATTATTCACATATAATGTTAAATTAAATACAAACAATGTTAATGAGAAAGAAGTTTGGTTCTCAATATTTGATTCAAAAGAAGAAGTATTTATAATTAACACTGACTCAGATAGTTATGTTAATACTGCAACTTTAGAAACATTTAAAGAGACTGATGAAGGGTATTCTGATGTTTCATGTGCAGATGGATATGTAACATATACAAAAACAAATGAAAATGGAACAACTTCAACAAGTAAAGTAAAAGTTGGTGATGGATATAGCTGTAATCCAAATAGTTTACCAACTGGATATTATTACACTTCAAATCCATCAGATGTATCTGTTTCTATTAAAGAAAGTTGGAGATTAAGATTAATTAACGTACCAACTGAATCAACTTATACAATTAAAGAAATTAATGATGGTGGAGATGATTATAGATTAAAAGATTTATCTCTAAAAATCGATAATACAAAAATAACTGCAGCAGCTGATAAAACAACTGCAACAATTACTGGTAAAGTTGGAAATGGTAATACATATCATTTAGCAACATTTACTAATGAGTATTTAAAAACTCATGTAGATGTAGAAAAGATTTGGTCTGATAATAACAACCAAGATGGAAAGAGAGAACCTGTTACAGTTGAACTATATAGAAATAATCAACCAACAGGAATTACAAAGACTCTTCCAATTACTCAATCTGCTAAAGCTACATTTGATGGATTAGCAAAATTCGATGCAGATGGTAACGACTATACTTACAAAGTAGTAGAGACAACAGATGTTACAGCATTTGGTTATACTAAAGATGAAAAATGTACAACTAAAGGCGAAATTACATCTTGTACAATCACAAACTCACATACTCCAGAACAAACTAGTGTATCTGGTACTAAGACTTGGAGAGATGATGAAAACCGTGATAATTTAAGACCAGATTATATTATGGTTCAATTAAATAAAACAGTTACAAATAAAGATTCAAATGAAAGAGTAACAACACCTGTAGGTGATCCTGTTAGAGTAGATGATAGTACTAGCTGGAATTATTCATGGAGTAATCTACCAAAATATGAAGCAGGAGAAGAAATTGTTTATACAGTAACTGAAAATTTAGGTGAGGATAGCAAATATACAGCATCTAAAGGTGAAGGTGAATATGATATAGTTAATAACTATAGTGCACAAACTACAAGTGTTAAAGTAACAAAAGTTTGGGAAGATGATAACAATCGTGATGGTATAAGACCAGCCGAAGTAACTGTAACAATTACACCAGGAGACTTTAAAGTAATTCAAGGTGCAACAACACCATTATCAACAGTTACACTTAACGAAGAAAATAACTGGACATATACATGGAATGATTTATTCGTTAATAACACATCTCAACAACATAATACATATTCTGTTACAGAAGCTTCAGTTTCTGGATATCCAAATCCAGCCATTGAAAAAGTAAACAATAACGAATATGAATATAAAATAACTAATATCCATGAAATAGATACTACTGAAATTAATGGTACTAAGACATGGAATGATAATAGCGACCAAGACGGAGTAAGACCAGAGTCTATTACATTAAAAGTAAAAGCTGATGGTGAATACGTTAAGGTTAAAGATGAAACAACTGGAGAAGAAAAAATATTAGAAGTAACAATATCTGCAAATGATGCAGTTCAAGGAAATACTGATGTATGGGCATACACATTCGGTAATCTTCCAACATATAGAGATGGTGGAGTAGAAATTGTGTACACAGTTGAAGAAACATTAAACTTCGCAGAAGGTACAGATCCAATTCCATCATATTCTAGAACTGATGATAAACAAGGATTAGATATTGTTAATGAATATACTCCTGAAGTAACACAAATTAGTGGTACTAAGATTTGGAAAGATGATAATAATAGAGATGGAGTAAGACCATCAAGCGTTAAGATTCAACTTTATGCTGATGGAGAAAAAGTAGAAGGAAAATCTGCTACAACAACTGCATCTGAACAATGGGGATACTCATTTGATAATCTTCCAAGATATAAAAATGGAGGAACTGAAATAGCTTACTCAGTTCAAGAAGAAGATGTTGATAGTAACTATACAGTAGTTGAAAATGATGATACTGCTGGCGCATACGATATTACTAATAAACATAATCCAGAACTATATAATGATACAGGAGATATTACAGTAACTAAGATTTGGGATGATAATGATGACCAAGATGGTATCAGAATAAGAAACCAAATCACTTCAGTAAAAGTTAAATTAATAGCTACTGCAAATGGTTCAAATGTTCCATATGAAGAATTAACTGAAAATGGAATTCCTAATGAAGGAGAATATACTCTTACAGAAAATGCAGATGGAGATTATACATTAACTATTAAAGGTTTATATAAGAACTATAATGGTAGTGTAATCACTTATACATTTGAAGAAGTAGATGACTTCACATCTCTAGGTTATGAAGAACCAGTAATTGATGACAAGATAGCTGGACAAGTTACAATTACTAATAAACATACACCTGAAGAATATGGAGATATCAAAATTACTAAAGTATGGGATGATGACTCTAATCGTGATGGATTAAGAAAAGATGTTGAAGTTAAATTAACAGCATCTGTACCATCAGGAAAAACAGTTATATTACCTACTAGAGTAAAAGATACATATACATTATCTACTACTGATACAGATACTGTAACAGTAAGTGGATTAGATAAATACTTTGAAGGAGAATTGATCACTTATACTATTGAAGAAACTTCTAAACCAACTGGTTATGAAATTTCTGGATACGTACAAGGACCAA
>CALYOH010000036.1 GCA_945228905.1 uncultured Caryophanales bacterium | reverse complement strand
AAAAACTGGTATTTTTTTTCTTATTATGTTATAATGATGCACGACGCGTAAAGAGGTTGATAATATGGAAACAAGAAATGTAGCAATAATTGCTCACGTTGACCATGGAAAAACTACACTAGTAGATGGAATTTTAAAACATTCTGGAATGTTTAGAGACAATGAAGATTTATCAAATTTATCAATGGATTCAAACGCTCTAGAACATGAAAGAGGAATAACTATCTTAGCTAAAACAACTGCATTAGATTATAAAGGAGTAAGAATTAATATCTTAGATACTCCAGGACATGCAGACTTTGGTGGAGAAGTTGAACGTATAATGAATATGGTAGATGGTGTTTTACTAGTAGTAGATGCCTATGAAGGAGCAATGCCTCAAACTAGATTCGTATTAAAGAAAGCATTTGAAGCAGGAGTAAAACCAATCGTTGTAATTAACAAAGTAGATAAACCATCAGCAAGATGTAAACAAGTAGTAGATGAAGTATTAGATTTATTTATAGAGTTAGGTGCTGATGACGATCAATTAGATTTCCAAGTAATATATGCATCAGCAATTAATAATACTTGTTCATTAGATGAAGACTTATCTACACAAACAGAAGGATTCTCTGAAATATTAGATAAGATAATTGAACTTATTCCAGCTCCAAAAGGAGATTCAAATGCACCATTACAATTCCAGCCAGCATTATTAGATTATAATGACTTTGTAGGTAGAATTGGTATTGGTAGAGTACAAAATGGTAAAATTAAAACAGGTGAAGTAGTAACTTGTTGTAGATTAGATGGATCAACAAAACAATTTAGAATTCAAAAATTATTCGGATATTATGGTTACAATAGAGTAGAAATAGAAGAAGCAGAAGCAGGAGATATAATTGCTATCGCAGGACTTGCAGATATATCTGTAGGAGAAACAATTTGTAATAATGATAATATTATTCCATTACCAAAATTACATATTGATGAACCAACTCTTCAAATGACTTTTGGAGCAAACTCATCACCATTAGTAGGAAAAGATGGAAAAATAGTAACAGCTAGAAAAATTGAAGAAAGATTAAATAAAGAAACTCAAAGAGACGTATCATTAAGAGTAGAAACATTTACAAATGAATCATTTATAGTATCAGGTAGAGGAGAACTTCATTTAAGTATTTTAATAGAAAATATGAGACGTGAAGGATTCGAATTAGAAGTATCAAAACCAACAGTAATTATAAAAGAAATAAATGGTCAAAAATATGAACCATATGAAGAATTACAAATAGAAGTTCCAGAAGAATCAATGGGAACAGTAATTGAACAAATAGGAATGCGTGGAGGAAAAATGGAAAGTATGACTAACTTTGAAAATCAAGTTAGATTGCTTTATACAATTCCATCTCGTGGTTTAATTGGATTCTCAACAGATTTTATGACTCTAACTAAAGGATATGGTATTATGAATCATACATTCAAAGAATATATGCCATATGAAAATGTAGATATTGGAGAAAGAAAATTAGGAGTTTTAGTTTCAATGGAAAAGGGAAATGCAACAGCTTATTCTATTGGTAATTTAGAAGATAGAGGAGTTATGTTCATTGAACCAGGAACTGAAGTATATGAAGGAATGATTGTAGGAGAATGTAATAGAGACAATGATTTAGCAGTAAACGTTGTTAAAGGAAAACAATTAACAAATACACGTGCGGCAGGTTCAGATCACACAGTAGTATTAAAGAGACCAAGACCTATAACACTAGAATATGCTTTAGATTATATTAATTCAGATGAATTAGTAGAAATTACTCCAAATAATATAAGATTAAGAAAAAGAATTCTTAATACAGAAGAAAGAAAGAAATTTGATGCAAGAGAAAAAAATAACTGATTATAGTTATTTTTTAATTTGTTATAATGATACTATAAAATAGGAAATGGTAAGATGAAGAAATACAATAAAGGATTTACCTTAGTAGAACTACTTGTTATTATGGTAATTATGGGTATCATTATAGGTTTATCATTTCCTGAAATTAGAAAACTTCAAAAAAAGAATATGGAAAAGGAATTTACTACATATCAAGACTATTTAAAAATGGCTACAAAGTTATATATGGATTCATATGAAGAAGACCTTTTCGGTAAAAAAGAAAATGTATGCGATTGTATTCCCTTTTTCTGAATTAAAATAGAAATATTTAGCAAAAGATATAAGTATGCATGGATACAATCAAACTGTACATCTCAATTCTATGTATCTGGAAAAATTGTTGCATATAATTTATGTAATAGTTGGTGTACTGGATAAAATAATAGAAAATAACTAGAAATAGTTATTTTTTCTTGAATATTTTTAATATATTTACTATAATTGATTTATAGGATAGAGGTGATTGTAATGAATCAACAACAACAAACGAACCAACAACAATTAAAACAACAAATGTCACAAGAAGAATTACAAAGGACTCAAGTATTAAACTTACAAGATGTTCAAGAAGCTGTGAAATTTGAAAAAATGACTAGTAAAAAACCAGCTATTTTAGTAGCTATTTTAGGTATAGCATCTATTTTTATGGGAACAACTTTCGGGGTAGTTCAAAACTTACAAGCAAAAGCAGAAGTTGAAAGAAACAAAGCTATTGAAAAGAGAACAGTAGTACAAACTGAAAAAACTCTTAGCTGTAGTTATACTAAATTAGCTGACTATGATGGTACAGACTATACATTAGAAAGAACTTTTACTTTTAAAGAAAATAAATTAATAAAAGAAGTTAAAGCATTTAAACTTTCTCCATCACAAGGAAATCCAAATGGAGAAACAGGTGTACAAAATTATCTAGTTGCACTTCAACCATTCTTAATTCAAATGAGTGGATATGAACTTATGGTAGAAAGAGATAAAACAACAGGAGTAGCAACAACAACTACAACTATTAATTATGAAACAATAGATACAACTAAAGTACCAGCATTAAATCAAGCTAACTTTAGATTTAGTGTAGATTATACATCTACAACAGAACAATCTAAGATAGAAACTGATTTAAAAGCAAAAGGTTATACATGTAAATAAAAAAAGCTGCAATTATGCAGCTTTTTCATTTTTATTTAAAGTTCTGATTTCTTTTGCAGAAAGTCTAACTTTAGTTCCATCTTCAAGTCTATATACTTGTAAATTTAAATTTTGTCTCTTTTTAGTAGCGTTTAAAGCATGAGATCTAATATTTTTAACATTGTCTTTTCTAGTAGTTACATTTACTGCCATGTTATCCCTCCTTTGGTATTTCATCACTTGCTTAATAACTTTATCATAAAAACGCCTTAAAGTCAAATAAAATGCTAAAAAACAAAGGTATAATACTATTAAAAGTATTATATTTTTTTATAATATGATAAAATAAAACCAAAGGAGGTATTACTATGTATATTCCATTATTTAATACAACTAACTACACATTATTATCTAGTTTATTAAAAATAGATGACCTTATAAACTATTCAGAACAAAGTAATATCTCTAGTATCGCAATTACTGATCAAAATATGTTCGGGACAATGGAATTTATAAAGAAATGTGAAAAATCTAATATTAAACCAATCATAGGATTAAAAGTGTTAGTAGAAGACTATTATATTTTAATATATGCAAAAAACTATGATGGATATAAATGTTTAATGAAACTATCTACTATACAAAATGAAAGATTATTAACAGTATCTGATCTTACTAATTTTAATAGTAATATTATTTGTATTGTAGAATTTAAATATAAAGATAAATTTAATGAACTAAGTAAAATATATAATGAATTATATTTAGGTTATAAGAATAAAAAAGAAGAAAAAGAATCTCTAGTAATTACTAAAGATATAGTATTTATAAGAGAAGCATTATATTTAGATAAAAATGATGAAGAAACACTTCCTTATTTATATAGAATAAGAGATGGAAAAACTATTCTAGATGATAATGATTATGATACAGATGGTCATGAATTAAATATAAATAATATATTAGATTTATCTGATAATAAAGGATTAATTAATAGTATAAATATAGCTGAAAAATGTAATATTGAATTTCCTACACCTAAATTATTATTACCTATATATGATGTAGAAGATCCAAAGAAATATTTATTTGATCTAAGTAGAGCAGGACTAAAAAAACGTTTAGGTGGAACTATTCCGGATAATTATAAACAAAGACTTACATATGAATTACAAATGATAGATGAAATGGGATTTCCTAATTATTTTTTAGTTGTTTATGATTTTATAAAATTTGCTAAAAAGAATAAAATATTAGTTGGTCCAGGTAGAGGAAGTGCTGCTGGGTCATTAGTCGCATACTCTTTAGGTATTACTGATATTGATCCATTAAAATATGATTTATTATTTGAAAGATTCTTAAATCCTGCAAGAAAAACAATGCCAGATATTGATACAGATTTTCCAGATAATAAAAGAGATATAGTAATAGACTATGTAAAAAATAAATATGGAGAAAAAAGAGTAAGTGGAATTATTACTTTCGGTACAATGGCTGCTAAACAAGCAATAAGAGATGTATCAAGAGTATTAAATATTCCATTATATAAAGTAGATTCTCTATGTAAATTTATACCAGCTATGTCTAAAGATAAATTAGAAGATATATATATAAGTAATATAGCTTTTAGAACAAGAATAGAAAGTGATACAACACTTTCAAATATGTATAAAATAGCCGTAAAATTAGAAGGTTTTCCAAGACATACTTCATCTCATGCCGCAGGTATAGTAATGTCTCAAATAGACTTAGATGAAGTAGTTCCATTAGTAAAACAAAATGATATGTATCTAACAAGTTATTCAATGGAATACTTAGAAGATTTAGGACTATTAAAAATGGATTTCTTAGTAATAAAGAATTTAACATTAATAGATAATATTATTAATGATGTTAAAGATATTTATAATGAAGAAATAGAATTTTCAAAGATACCACTTGATGATAAAGATACACTTAAATTATTTGAAACAGCTAATACATGTGGAATATTCCAATTCGAATCAACTGGAATGAGAAACTTCTTAAGAAGATTAAAACCAAATTCATTTGAAGATATATTTGCAGCAATAGCATTATTCCGTCCAGGAGCAGCAGTTAATATAGATACATATATAAAAAGAAAACATAATGAAGAAAAAGTAACATATATAGATCCATCATTAGAAGAAATAACTAAAAATACATATGGATTATTAATATATCAAGAACAAATAATGCAACTAGCAAATGTCTATGCAGGTTACTCTTTAGGAGAAGCAGATATATTAAGACGTGCAATGTCTAAAAAGAAATTAGATCTTCTAAAAAAAGAAGAAGAAAAGTTTATCATAAAATCTGTAGAAAAAGGTCATGATAAAGAGCAAGCTAAAAAGATATTTGATTTAGTATTAAACTTTGCCGGATATGGATTTAATAAATCACATTCTGTTGTATATTCAATAGTAGCTTATAAAATGGCTTATTTAAAGAGTCATTATATGACTATATTTTTTGCTAATCTATTAACTAATGTAATAGGTAGTGAAACTAAGACTAATGAATATATATTAGAAGCAAAAGCAAATCACATAGAAATAGAAAAACCAACTATTAATAATAGTGATATTAGATATATTGTTAAAGATAATAAAATTATTTATCCATTATCAAATATAAAATCAATTGGTAATGTAGTATCTGATCAAATTAATCAAGCAAAAAAAGACGGAGAATTTAAAGATATATTAGATTGCTTTAGTAGATTATATATCGCAGGTATTGGTAAAAAAACATTTGAAACATTAATATATGCAGATGTATTTAAAGAATTTAATTATAATAGACAAACACTTATATATAATTTAGATAGTTTATTTAATTATGCAGAACTAACTAAAGATATAGATCCATCATTAGTAATGAAACCAGAAATAGAAATAAAAGAAGAATTTGATTCAGAATATTTATTAGAAAAAGAAAAAGAATGTTTTGGTTTTTATTTATCATCTCATCCAACTAATAAATATAAAAAAGATAATCCATATTGTATTCCACTAAATACTGTGGATAAATATTTTGATAAACAAATAGATACATTAATATTAGTGGAAAAAATAAAAATAATAGATACTAAAAAAGGAGATAAAATGGCTTTTATTACAGGTAGTGATGAAACATGTAGTAAAGAATTTATTTTATTTCCTAAAGTATATAAAGATTTTAGCAATATCGAAAAAGGAACGTTATTAAAAATAAGAGGTAAAGTAGAAAGAAGACTAGATGAAATACAAATAATAGCAGAAAGAATAAAATATTTAAAGGGAGAAAACAATGAAGAATAATCAGATATATGAAGTATATAAAGTAACAAGCATTTTATTAATAATAGATCAAATAACTAAATTATTAATAAATACTAAAATGACTTTAGATCAAGAAATAATTATAATTCCAAAAGTATTATCAATACTATTTGTAAAAAATACAGGAGCAGCATTCTCTCTATTTAGTAATAACACTATCTTATTAACAATAATAAATGCATTATTTATAGTAATATTACATTTATTAATAAAGAAAGAAAAAGACTTATCTAAATTTAGTTGTCTATCTTTAGGATTAATAATGGGTGGAATGTTTGGTAATTTATTAGATAGAATAATTCATCATGGAGTAATAGATTTTATATATTTAAGAATAATAAATTTCCCAGTATTTAATATTGCTGATATGGGTATAACGATAGGAGTATTATTACTAATAGTAAGTTTTATTTTAGAAAAGAGGAATAGTAATGGACAAAATAGAAAAGTTTAAAGAATATTATAAAGAAGAAAAAAATAATCTAAATAAAATAATAGATAATTTTAATAAAAACTTAGTAAAAGAAGATAATGAATTATTAAGATATAATTTAGAATTATTTTCTAATTTAAACTCAGAAGGTAAATTAGTAAGAGGAACATTAACTAATTTGGGATATTATTTATTAAAAGATAATAAAGAGTATAGTAATGATTTATCATTAGCTTATGAAATCTTTCAAACAGCAATTCTAGTTCATGATGATATTATTGATAATGATGATATGAGAAGAGGAAAAGATACTATTCATTTTGCTAATAAAAATAAATATTCAAAATATAGTAATGATGTAAAAGACCTAAGTAATAATATAGCCCTTTGTATGGGAGATTATGGCCTATATCTAGCTAATAAAACTATTTCAAATAGTTATAGTAATGATCCAAACCTTGGTAAAGTACTAAGTTGTTTTAATGAAACAGTAATTAAAACAATTAGAGGAGAATTACTAGATGTAATATTACCCTTCCAAGGAAAGAATAATTTAATAAAAGAAAAAGAAATAGAAGATAATATATTAGAAATATATAGATTAAAAACAGCTCATTATACAATTATTGGTCCAATGTCAGTAGGATTATTACTAGCAGGAGCAGATGAAGATAAACTAAAAGATATAGAAAAACTTGGAGAAAAAATAGGTATAGCATTCCAAATACAAGATGATATTTTAGGTATTTATTCTGATGCTATGGAAAAAATAAAAGGATCAGATATAAGAGAATTTAAACAAACAATGTTATATTCACATATAATAAAAACTCCATATAAAGAAGAATTATTAAAGTATTATGGAGATATAAATATAACAGAAAAAGACATAGAAAAAGTAAAAGAATTATTTAAGAAGAGTGGTTCATATGATTATGCATTTAATATGATGAATAAATATTATGATGAAGGAATAAAAATACTAAATAGTATTAAATGGATAAGTAATGATAAGAAAGAACTACTAGAAGGATTTATTGAATATTTAAGAGTAAGAAATAAATAATATATATGGAATAAATAGGGGAAATACTAAAATAAGAAGTGATTACATGTATATTAATTTAAATAATAAAGATATAGAAATTGTAAGCAGAGGTTCATATGGAGATGAAATATTATTTAGATATAAAGGTAAGAAATATTACTTTAAATTAGTAAGTAATTTAGATAATTTCTATAATGAACTAATTGCTTGTAGAATAGCTAAACAAATGAATATACCTTGTTGTGAATATTATCCAGCAGAATATAATGGTTTTGTAGGAGTAGCATCAGAATATTATGAAGATGATAAAGTAATATCAATGGAAGAATATTTAATGAAGAAATTCGGAAATAAAATTCGTACACGTAATAATATATTAGATTTAAGTAATTGCTTTTCAGTAGATTTTGATGAAGAAACGGCAAATAGATTAATTAAAGAATTAATAGATATATTTATATTTGATGCTATTATAGGAAATGCAGATAGAAATTCAACTAATTATAAAATAGTAATAGATGGAAGTAATACCCATTTTGCACCATTATATGATAATGAAAACATGTTAGATGAACACGCTATATACTATGGAGATTATTCTTTAGGATTAGATGAACATGACTATTATGATGGTGAAAAATTTAATATATTATATAAATTCTTAAATTGGGTAGATGATGATACATATGAAAGATTTAAATCATCATTAGAATTAATTAGTATAGATAATATTAATAGAATATTTGATGATATTAGTAAAGATACTATGATAGCAGAAACAATAAAAGAAAAAGTAATTAAAAAATTCCAAACTAATAAAAAGATGATATTAAACTATATTAATAGTGATAAGAGAAAAACTTATAAGTTAAAACACAAAAAAGTATGTTATAATTAAGAATAGATTAGGAAGTGTATAAAATGAATCAAAATGAAGAATTTGAAAACAAAGTAGAGCAAAAATTTGATATCAAATCAAAAAGAATAAGTATGCTTGAAAACTATGGGGAAAACTTTCAAAAGAATGAGTATATTACTAATCCAGCAATTGGTAGAGATGAACAAATTAAACAATTAATATTAATACTTTTAACACCAGATAAATCAGCAGTTTTAATAGGTAAACCTGGTGTTGGTAAAACTGCAACTGTTGAAGGATTAGCATACCGTATTCAAAGAAATTTAGTTCCAGATGTTTTAAAAGGATATCAAGTTATTAAATTAAATACAGCTGCACTTCTTGGAGTAGATCCAGTAACAGGGGAGTCAAAAGTACAAACATTAATAGATGAATTAAAAGATAAAACAAAACTAATCTTATTTATAGATGAAATTCATACTTTAATGGGAACAAAAGGAGAAGCCTTAGACTTTGCTAATATGTTTAAACCAGCACTAGATAGAGGAGATATTAAAGTTATAGGTGCAACAACTACAGAAGAATATGAAAGATATATTTTAAGAGATAAAGCCTTTGTAAGACGTTTCCAAAAAGTAGAATTATTTGAACCAACTAGGGAAGAAAATATTCAAATATGTGTAGGAACTCTACCAAAAATTGAATATAGAACAGGTGCTAAATTAATGTATACTCCATTTGTTCAAAGAAGAATTATGGAATTCTTAACAGATATAACAAGTGAATATAAAAGAGTATATGAAATAGGATCACGTTATCCAGATGTTACACTAACTATAATTCAACAAGCATTCTCAAATGCATTATTTGATAATAGAACAGATGTAAATATAATGGATGTTAAAAAAGCTATAATGACAAGTAAAAATATTTACCCAGATGTTATTAAAAAATCAATGCCAGTTTTTGATACAATGTTTGCTGATCAAATAGAAGAATATAATCAAGCAACAGTTGGTAATGTAGAAAGATTATCAGAAGAAACAGTCTAACTTTTACAAAGATTTACATATCATAAAAGATAATAGTAAATTTATAGACTATTTATAATATATAATATAGTAAAGGAGGATATATCTATGGTATGCAGAAATTGTGGTAAACAACTACAAGAAGGCGAAAAGTTTTGTACAATTTGTGGCTATTATAATGAAAAGGATTCAGGAACTCCTACTCAACAAGGCAATACAAACATAGATATAGTTGTACCAGAAGAACCTCCAGAAATGAGAAATAATAATGAATTTAATGAAGATAATTATGATACAAAAAATCTCATAAATATAAATAATTCATTATCTGATAATAGTTCACAAGAACAAAATTTTATGAATATAAATTATTCATCAAATAATAATTTAGAAATAAATGATAATAGATATGATAGATTATTAGAAGCATATGTAGGAGAAGACTATCAAGAAATAGTAAGAAAAAAAATAAATATATATGCATTTTTATTTAATTTATTCTATTTACTATATAGAAAATTATATGTTTTAGGTATTGTTGGTCTAGTAATATTATGGGTAATAGGAATTAAATTTTCTAAACTATTAATTCCATATTTATTAGTAATAGCATTCCTATCAGGAGTATTATTTAATCCAATATATTTAAAACTAGCAAATATAAAAATAAAAAGAATTAGAAAAAATAATCCATCAAATGATGATTTCGAATTAATGAAAATATGTCGTAAAAAAGGTGGAGTAAATGTAGTAATAGCATTATTAATATATGTAATATTTATAGCATGTATTATATTCTCAATGTTTAGTTTTAATTTTAATCTAAAAGGAAGAGGAAAATATTGGGAAGCAAATAACAATAATAGAGCAAATTGTATGTATATCACAAAAAACTCACTTCTATATACAAAAAATAATAGTATAGAAGGAGAATTAGTAGAAGCAGCATGTAGAAAATTTGGAGCAGATACAAGTTTCTTTGATATATATATTAAGATGAAAAACTTTGACGGAAGTGTTAGCTATTTATTCTTTCAAACTGGAGATCAAGAATTAACATTAACTAATAATACAGTGAGAAAAAGTACATTAGAAAATAAGAAAATGACTGGAACAATTACTCCAGAAGAGACAAAACAACTAGAAGAAATCCAAGAGATAGAATCAAATTATAAGAAGATTAAAGAAGAATCAGCTAAGTTTGATAAACAAGCCGTTAAAGATAATGACAAAACAGAAAGAACATGTTATGTCTTTACAAAAGAAGAATTACTAAGATAATAGAAAGTTGCAAAACTTTCTTTTTTTATGTATACTTATTTTAAGACAATTATCAGAAAGGTTGTAAATAATTGTTTAGCGCCAGACCCGAAATATGTATAGGGTGACGAGGTTAGTAGTGATCGAAATATTCGGCGGATGCTACTACGGAGTTGTGCTTCGTAAGATATATAAGAAAAAGTAAAATAAAAATTATAACAGACTATATATCATCACAAATGTTTTCATAGTGGAGGAAATTTAGACAAATGTGTGGAATAGTTGGATATATAGGAAAAGAAAATCCAAAAGATATTTTAATTGAGGGGTTAAAAAAATTAGAATACAGGGGTTATGATTCTAGCGGAATAGCTTTAAAAAATAATGAAAAAGTTCAAGTTATTAAGAGTACAGGAAAAATAAAAGATCTAGAAATAAAAATGAGAAATATCAAAGTGATAGATTCTAATATTGGTATTGCTCATACTAGATGGGCTACTCATGGTATAGCCAATGAAACAAATGCTCATCCTCACACAGTAGGAAAAGTAACAATAGTTCATAATGGTATTATAGAAAATGCTGATAAACTAAGAGAAAAACTAATTAAAGACGGTATAAAATTTAATAGTGAAACTGATACAGAAGTAGCATGTGCATTAATCAATAAATATTATCAAAATGATCCAGTAGAAGCAATCAATAAAGCTCTTAAAGAAATAATTGGTTCTTATGCTTTTGGAATAATATTTGAAGATATTAATGATAAATTATATGCAGTAAGAAAAGACTCTCCATTAATAATAGGAGTAGGAAAAGAAGGCAACTACATAGCTTCAGATATAGCTGCAATTATAAAATATACAGAAGAATATATATTATTAGATGATAATGAAGTAGTAGAATTATCAAATGATAAAGTAAATGTATATCAAGGTAATAAATTAATTGATAAAAAGATTGAAAAATCAAATCTAAGTATAGATGAAGCATCTAAAGGTAGTTATAAACATTTTATGTTAAAAGAAATAATGGAAGAACCTATGGTACTTCAAAGAACTTTAAATAAGTATTTAGATAATATGGAAGAAATATTTGATGTAAGTAAATATGAAGAGATCCATATAGTAGCCTGTGGTTCAGCAATGTATGCTGGAATGATAGGAAGATGCTTATTAGAAGAAAAAGCCAATATTAAATGTTATGTAGAATGTGCAAGTGAATACCGTTATAAAAAAGTAATATATGATAGAAAAACATTAGTAATTTTAGTTTCTCAATCAGGAGAAACAGCAGATACAATTGCAGCTATGTGTAAGGCTAATGAGGAAAGAATAGATACTCTTGCTATAGTAAATGTAAAGACTTCTACAATTGCAAGAGAAGCTAAACATTGTCTATTTATTGAAGCAGGACCAGAAATCGCAGTAGCAACTACAAAAGCATATCTTTTACAAGCAGCTATGTTCTCATTAATAGCACTTAAAGCAGCAAATGTTAAAGGATTAGAAAAGAATTATAATGATGTTTTAAATGAAGCTAAAAATCTTCCTAAAAAATTAAAGAAGATTTTAGATGATAAAGAAATATTTATGAATGTTGCTAAAGATATAAAAGATTGTAGAGATGCATTCTTTATAGGTAGAGGAGTAGATTATGCAATTTGTGAAGAAGGAAGCTTAAAATTAAAAGAAGTATCTTATATACATAGTGATGCATATCAAGCAGGAGAATTAAAACATGGAACTATTTCATTAATAGAAGAAGGAGTTCCAGTATTTGCAATAATAACTGATGATAAAATTAAAGCTAAAACAGAATCAAATGTTATAGAAGTTGAATCACGTCATGCCAAGATATTTACTATTACAAATGATAAAACTATAAAAGATCATCATTTTAGATATCTTGTAGAAAAAATAAGTGACTATTTTCAACCAATACTTGTAGTACCACCATTACAATTAATAGGATACTATACAGCTGATTTAAGAAAACTAGATATAGATAAACCGAGAAATCTAGCAAAATCAGTTACAGTAGAATAAAAAAAATAAGTAGTTATCTACTTGTTTTTTTATATGCTTCATGATCTTCATAAAAATAATCAGATCCATAATCAAACATCTCATTAGGAATAAATTCATGATCTAAATTAATATAACCCATAATATTGTTAGGATGAATAATTCCTTCATAAGATACTCCATCTACATATTGTTCAGTTCTATCTACTAAATAATCAACATCATCTTTAGAACAACCAATAATAATCATTTGAGATAGACCTCTTAAAGTATCTTCATGTAATTCTTCATCTAATATATCTTCTTCAAATGAAGAAAGCATATCAGGAGTTATTTCAATAGCAGTAGTAAATAAAATATTATCAACATCTAATATATTAGTACCATCTACTAATAATCCTTCTTCTAAGACATCATCAGCTATGTTTTCTCCAGTTATATGGTAAAAGTAACGATTTTCCTTAAAATTAAAACATTTTTTAAATTCTTCAATATTCATAAAATCACCAATTAAATTATATCATATTATATTGAAATTTATTATGTAAAGTGCTATTGTTTTGTTAAGACGTGAATTTTTATTTGGATGTCCGTTTTTTTTAAAATAACGGAATTAAGTTTGTT
>CALYOH010000035.1 GCA_945228905.1 uncultured Caryophanales bacterium | reverse complement strand
TAATCATAATTTAATATTTTGATGAACACAATATCTAAGTTTTCAGGGAATTATTTCTCATATAAATATTCTTGGTAACAATAGCTAGTGAGGTACACCTGTTCCCATCCCGAACACAGAAGTTAAGCCACTAAACGCCGACGATAGTGAATGCGAAAATAGGAAGTTGCCAAGAATTTTTTTTTGTGTCAAAAAACAACATTTTACAAATAATAAGTTGATAATCATAGAAATAATAGATATAATAAACAATAGGTGATAGATATGGATTATAAAATTACAACATACTCTGAAGAGGAAACAATTGAGTTAGCTCAAAATATCGAATCAGAAAAGTTTCCAAATATGGTAATTTGTTTAAAAGGAGATTTAGGAACAGGTAAGACTGTATTTACAAAAGGTTTTGCACAAGCATTAGCTGTTCAAGAAGAAGTAACTTCTCCAACATTTAATATTATTAAAGAATATACATCAGGAGAATTACCACTATATCATATGGATGTATATAGATTAGATGGAAATGTAGAAGATCTAGGAATAGAAGAATACTTTAATAAAAAAGGTATTACTATAATAGAATGGGCAGATATGATACCAGACTATCTTCCTGAAAAAAGACTAGACATCAAGATTAAGAGTTCATCAGAAGATGAAGATAAAAGAATAATTACAATTACTCCATATGGAAGTAAATATGAAGAACTTTGTGAGGCTATATTATGAGATATCTATATATAGATACTTCATCAAGTTTTTTATATTCTGCTTTAGTAGAAGATAGTAAAGTATTATCAGAAGTAAAAGAAGAATATGGTCAAAATCTATCTGAAGTAGCATTACCTAAGATAGTAGAAATGTTTACTAAAAATAATTTATCCCCAAAAGATGTGGATAAAATTATTGTAGTTAATGGACCAGGAAGTTTTACTGGAATAAGAATAGGTATAACTATTGCTAAAGTATATGCATGGAGTTTAAATGTTCCAATTACAACAATCTCATCATTAGAAGCAATGGCATTATCTAGTGAAAATAATAAGTACCATGTACCATTATTAAACGCTAGAAGAGGATATGTATTTGCAGCTATTTATGATGATAAGTTAAAAGAGGTATTAAAACCACAACATATTAAATTAGAAGACTTATTAAAAGAAGTTGAAAGATTGGATGATTATGAATTTATTTCAAATGATGAATTTGATAATGAAATGAAATTAGAAAAATATGATCCAAATCTATCAAAGATTGTTGATTACTTTAAAGATAAAAAGGATATTAATCCACATAGTGTAAATCCTGAATATTTAAAAAAGACTGCTGCAGAAGAAAATAAAAATGGTTAAAGAATTAACTAAAGATAATATAGATATTATTGATAATTCATTTATAGATAAAAAATATCTTATTAATGAATTTAATAATAATCCTTTTGCAAAAATAATAATACTTGAAGAGAATAATGAAATAGTAGGGTATTTATACTATAGTGATATATATGATAGAGTTGAAATAAATCAATTTGAAATTAATAAAATCCACAGAAATTGTGGAAAAGGAAAAATCCTAATGAAATTTTTAACAGATAATGTGGATAAAAGTATTACATTAGAAGTTAGAAAAGATAATATTCCAGCAATAAAAGTATATGAACAATATGGGTTTATTCCAGTGGCAACAAGAAAAGGTTACTATAATGGAATAGATGGAATATTAATGGAAAGAGAAATTAAAAAATAATAATAATGAGACTCTTCAAAAAAAGAGTCTTTTATGTTAAAATAAGTTGGAATCAGGTGATTATATGAAAGATATGTATATTCTAGGTATAGAAAGTAGTTGTGATGAAACAAGTGCATCTATAGTCAAAAATGGAACTGAAGAAATAGCAACAGTTATTTCATCACAAATAGATATTCATAAAGATTATGGTGGTGTAGTACCAGAAATAGCTAGTAGACACCATGTTAAAAATATAACAATGGTATTAGAAGAATGCTTAGAAAAAGCAAATATGAAGATGGAAGATATAGATGCTATTGCAATAACATATGGCCCAGGATTAATTGGATCATTACTTATAGGATTAGAAGCAGCAAAGACTTTATCATTTATATATAATAAACCATTAATACCAGTACATCATATAGCAGGACACATATATGCAAACAGTTTAGTAAAACCATTAGAGTTTCCATTACTAGCAGTAGTAGTATCTGGAGGACATACTGAATTAGTAGAAATGGTTGAACACTATAAATTTAAGAAAATAGGTGGAACTTTAGATGATGCTATAGGAGAATGCTATGATAAAGTAGCAAGAGTAATAGGATTAGAATACCCAGGAGGTCCTAAACTAGATAAATTAGCAGCAGAAGGAGAAGATACCTATAAACTACCTGTTCCACTACAAGATGATAGTTATAATTTCTCATTTAGTGGACTTAAGAGTGCAGTAATTAACTTAGCTCATAATGAAGAACAAAGAGACTCTAAAATAAGAGAAGCAGATTTAGCAACTTCATTCCAAAAAGTAGCTGTTGAATCTATTACATCTAAAGTAAGAAAGGCAATAGAAGAAAAACATATTAAAAATATAATTGTTGCTGGTGGAGTAGCAGCAAATAAAGGTTTAAGAAAAGCAATGGAAGATGTTGCAGAAGAATACAAAATAAATATAACAATCCCACCAATGAAATATTGTACAGATAATGGAACGATGATAGCAGCAGCAGGATATTATGCATATCTAGATGGAAGAAGAGCAGATTTAAATTTAAATTCAAAATCACAAGATACATTAAAATAATGTATCTTTTTTTAAATTAGCACTATCAATTCATAATATTTATGATATAATTATTATGAATAATAGGGAGGCTAGTTTATGGTAAATAGAGTAGTATTAAATGAAACATCCTACTTTGGACGAGGATCACGTTCTAAGTTAGGAGAAGAACTAAGAGGAAGAGGATATAATAAGGTACTTTTAGTAACTGACTTTACATTAATGGATTCAGGAGTTACTAAAAATGTAATAGATGTACTTGAACAAAATGGAATAACTTATTTTGTATACCTACACATTAAGCCAAATCCAACTGTAAAAAATGTTCAAGATGGACTAATACTTGCTCAAATTAGTAACGTTGATGCAATAGTAGCTGTTGGTGGAGGTAGTGTAATTGATACTGCAAAAGCTATTTCAATTATTTTAACTAACCCAGAACATAGTGCAGTTACTAGCCTTGATGGAGCAGTACAAACAAGAAATAAAGGATTACCATTATTTGCATTACCTACAACAGCAGGAACTGCTGCAGAAGTAACAATTAATTATGTCATTACTGATGAAGAAAAAATGAAAAAAATGGTATGTATAGATGTACACGATATCCCTGTTTGTGCAATTATTGATCCAGATTTAATGCAAGGAATGCCTCAAGCATTAGCAGCATCTACAGGTATGGATGCTCTAACACATGCTATGGAAGGATATATAACAAAAGCAGGATGGTTAATTCCTGATATGTTCCATATAAATGCAATGGCATTAATTTATAAAAATCTAGAGAAAGCTGCAAATGGAAAAGATGAAATGGCTGTTGAAAAAATGGCTTATGCACAATATATTGCAGGAATGGGATTCTCTAATGTAGGTCTAGGAATAGTACATTCAATGGCTCACTCTTTAGGAGCATTCTTCGATACTCCACATGGAGTAGCAAATGCCTTACTTTTACCACACGTATTAAAATTCAATGGAAAAGTATGTCCAGAATTATTTAGAAATATGGGAAGAGCATTTGGTCTAGATATGAATAATATATCTGATGATGAAGCAGTAAATAGAGTAGTTGAAGCAGTTACTGACTTATCAAAGAGATTAAATATACCACAAACATTAAGAGAAATTGGAATTCCAAGAGAAATGATTCCACAACTTGCTGCACAAGCAATTAATGATGCATGTACTCCAGGAAATCCAAGAGAAGTTACAGTTGATGATATAATTAATATCTACAACGAAGCATATTAAAAAGTTTAGTTTTACTAAACTTTTTTATTTGTCTAATTTATGGTATATTAAAGAAGAGGTAATTATATGATGCAACTATTAGTAATGGAAGGATGCTCATCAGCAGGACTAAGTGCATTATTAAGCGCATTAAAAAATATGCTTAATGTAATTCATATTTTAGTACCAATCATATTAATGATTGGACTAACAATGCATTTAGTAAACTTAATGAGAAATCCAGAAGAAAAAAAATTATTAAAAAGAGTAAAGAATTCTGCTATAGCAGCAGCAATAATCTTTTTTATACCAGCAATCCTAAATGCATTAATGTCCATTCTTGGAGAAAGCATGAGTTTTAGTGCATGTTGGAATAGTATAAGTAAAAGAAGTTATTCTACAACTTATATATCAAAAAAAGAACAAGGTAAAATAAGTAAAATAACTGTAGATCCAGGAGACTATGAAAAAGGAGTACCAAAACCAACAAATGATGGAGGAGATAGTTATACTGGAGAAACAATTGATGGAACTGCAAAACAAATAGGAGACGTAGTTTGGGATCCAAATGATGTAACTAGAATAAGTAATTTAACAAGTGCTCAATTAATTGGAATACTAAATGCTCATGGTGGTAATGCTAAAAACTTTATTCCGTATGCCAGTGGTTTAATTACTGCAGAACAAAAATATAGTGTAAATGTATTCTTCTTAATTGGAGTAGAAGCATTAGAATCAGGATGGGTTACTTCTTCAATTAGTAGAAATTGTAATAATCTAGGTGGTGTATGTCAGTCAAAGAACCATCCATCAAATGGATGTGGTAGTAATAGTAACTGTGCTTTTGCATACTTCTCTTCAGTAAATCAATTTATTGATTATCATGCAAAAATGTTACATGAAAATTACTTAACGCCTGGAGGAAGTTACTATCATGGTACATCTCCATCTGCAGTAGTAACAAACTATTGTCCAGGATGTTCTTCATGGCCTGGAAGTGTTACTTCAATCGCAAATAGTTTATTTAATGAAGTATCAGGAGTTTTATAGGAGTACATATGAAAAAAAGAAAAAAGAATGATAATCAAGTAAGTATATTTATAATTGTATTAATAGTAATTGTAATTATAGGATCTTTTATCTATTATGCAGTAAATAATAGAGATCTAGAATCATCATTAAAGAATGAAGGATATGTAACTGAAGAAGAAGACGCTTTCTATAAAAATGTAGTATCAGGTAATACAATAGAAGATTTCTATAATTATGTTGCAAATAAACAAGATACATACTATGAAGAATACTATCTACAAAAAGATTCCCTAGATTTTATAGAATTAAAAATGAGTTATGAAAAAGGAGTAACAGCTAATTTAAATATTACTTCAAATTTAAAAAACCAATATGTAGAATATAATTATGAACTAACTAGTGATAATGCAAGATTAATTATAGAAGGTAATAGTGATAATAATTATGATTGTAATCCAGTAGTTAGTCAAAATATATCACAAAAAACTATAGAAACTTGTTGTGGTATTATCTCAGATGAATTAGAAGTATTTCTAAATAGAAGAACCAATATAATGAATAATTCTAAAGTATTAGAAGAACTAAACAAATAATTTGACAAATAATAAAAAAAATATATAATGTTAAACAAGGAGTGATTATTATGTATATAAACAAGGTAATCGGATATACAAAGTAATCACACCACATCTTTTTTTAAATAAAGATGTAGGTGTGAGTTTTTGTCGTGCCTACATCTGTAGAACCTATACAGATGTATAGGTTTTTATTATGTTAAAAGGATGTGAAAAAATGTTAGAAATAGTATTAAATAATGTAAATAAAAGTTATGGAAATAAACAAATAATAAAAAAAGTAAATTTTGAAATAAAAACAAATGAAAAAGTTGCTTTAATTGGACCAAATGGTTGTGGTAAAACAACTATTCTTAGATTAATTAATAGAGAAGAGAATCCTACATCAGGAGATGTATTTATAAGAAAAGATGCAAAAGTAGAAATGTTAACTCAATATCCAAGAGAATACTTAAATGAAATAATAGTTAAAGATATAATATATGATTCTTTTAAAGAAATATTAGAAATAGAAAATAAATTAAAAGATATAGAACAAAAAATGATTAAAGAAACTGGAGATAAGTTAAATAAACTAATTAATAAATATTCTACATTACAAGAAAAATTTATAAATATAGGTGGATATGAAATAGATTCTAAAATAGATAAATTAGTCGCAGCATTTAAAGTAGAAAACTTACTAAGTAAAAAATATAAAACTCTATCCGGTGGAGAAAAGACAATTATAAATTTAATAGCAATATTACTTAGAGATCCAGATATTCTATTATTAGATGAACCAACTAACCATTTAGATATTGATATGTTAGAATGGTTAGAAAAATATTTAAGTAATTGTAATAAAACAATAATAATAGTATCTCATGATAGATATTTCTTAGATAAAGTAGTTAAAAAGACTATTTTAATTGATAATGGAGAAGAAGAAATATTTAATGGTAATTATTCATACTTTCTAAAAGAAAATGAAGAAAGAGTAATGAGAGAATTTAATGAATATAAGAATCAACAAAAACAAATAGAAGAAATGAAGAAAGCTATTAAAAGATTAAAAGAATATGGAAAATTAGCTTATCCTTGTGGAGAAAAATTCTTTAGAAGAGCAGCAAGTATAGAAAAAAGATTAGAAAAAATAGATGTATTAGATAAACCTAAAAAAGAAGATAGAATTAATTTAACATTTAATTTTGATCAAAGAGGTAGTAATAAAATAGTAGAATTAAATAATTATAATATGTCTATAGGAGATAAAGAATTATTTAATAAAGTTAATTTACTAATTTCTTATCAAGAAAGAATATGTATAATGGGGAAAAATGGTACTGGTAAATCTACATTTATTAAACATTTAATAAATAGAGATGAAAATATAAAAATAGGTCCACAAATAAAAATAGGATATATTCCACAAGAAATAGTATTTGAAGATGAGAATATATCAGTAATAGAAGAAGCAAGAAAATATTTTTCTGGTTATGAAGAACACTTAAGAAGTGCATTAGTTAAATTCTTATTCTATTCAGAAGGAATATTTACTAGACTAAATAAATTATCAGGAGGAGAAAGATTAAGATTAAAACTATTCTGTTTAATGCAACAAGATAATAATTTACTAGTATTAGATGAACCAACTAATCATATAGATATCAATACTAAAGAAGTATTAGAAGAAGCTTTGAATAATTATAAAGGAACAATAATAGTAATATCTCATGATAGATATTTTATTAATAAAATAGCTTCTAGGATATTAATGGTTGATAATAAAAAATTAAAAAGTTATATAGGTAATTACGATGACTATAAAAGAGAAATAGAAAGAAATAAAAAAGAGTAAGAATCCTTACTCTTTTATTTTTTTACGACCAAATAATTCATCTATAGAAAATGGTTCATATATTTTAGTTAATCCATATAAAAATGAAGTAGGTATTAAATTATTAGCAGTCTCATAATGAGAATAAGCAGATTGTGCAGTATTTAATTTCTTAGCAACATAAGCTTGTGTAAGATTATTCTTTAATCTTAATTCAGTTAAGTTTTTAGCAAGTAATTCAATATCTAATTCAAATGGATAATATTTTTCATTTCTTGAAATAATACCAAATAGATAATCTAAACTCAAATTAAATTCATTAGCATATTTAATAAGTTTTTCTAAAGGAATAGTATCTTTTCCAGTCTCCCATCCAGAAATAGTAGAATTATTTAATTCAAAAAAATTTGCTATCTCTTTTTGAGTTAAATCTAAGTCTTCTCGGCTCTCTCTAAAGTTCTTAATTATCATGATATCACCCAAGAAAATTATTTCATTTTATATAAATAAGCATTAAAAAGTTGGGGAAATAGAATATTGTCGAACTAAAAAACAGTAAGATACTTAGTAAATATCCCTCCATACCTTGCAAAATAAAGGAAAATATGGTATAATATAGCCACATTGAGAGAAGGGGGAATAATTATGAAGAATCTTAAAAAATTCACAAAAAGAGCTTTAACATTATTAGTAGCTGCAGCTGTAATGTTAGTTTCAATTGGTAATGCAAATGCAGCATCAGAAACAATAAAGTTAGGGCCTGCTACACAAACAGGTACTTACATTGCAGGTGTTTCATTTAGTTATAAAAACACTGTAGGTGGAGATTACCTATATTGTTTAAATATGGCTAAAAAAACAGCTCAAAACACAACAGCAACATTAGTAAAAAACAGTAACTTAGTAGATGGAGGTATTGTATACATTCTTAAAAATGGATACCCAAACAAGTCTATTACAGGAAACAAAGATAAAGACTACTATATTACACAAACAGCAGTATGGTGGTATCTAGATTTAACTAGAGGAAGCTACAATCTAGGAGATCAATTCAAAGAAAATGGTAGCGATGACTACGGATTAAGAAAATATGTTAAACAATTAGCATATGATGGTTATAATCATAGAAAAGATAAAGTAACTCCATCATATAACACATCAATTAATGCAACTATCGCAGATACAACAATGTCATTAAATAATGGTTACTATGTATCACAAGATATTAAAGTAACTACTTCATCAGATGTAAGTACTTACACTGTATCATTAACAAATGCACCAGCAGGAACAGTAATAGTTTCATCAAATGGAACTAATAATCCAGCTTCATTAAAAGCAGGAGAAACATTTAAAGTAAAAGTTCCAGCTAATAAAGTAAATAGTGCATTATCATTAAATATAAAAGTAGAAGCAACAGGAGCTACTGGATATGCAGCATATGAATATCAACCAACAGATAAAGATATGCAAAACGTAGCTTTACTTGAAAAGATTCAAAAGAAAGTATCAAAAAATTTAACATTAAATATTGCATCTTCAAAAGTAACAATTACTAAAGTAGATGGTAATACAGGAAAACCAGTTGCAGGAGCCAAATTAGTATTAAAAGACTCAACTGGTAAAGAAATAACTACTTGGACTTCAACAACTTCAGGACATATCATTAAAGATTTAAGCAATGGTACATATACTGTAGAAGAATTAGAGGCACCAGAAGGTTATGTAAGAAGTAAAGATGTTGTTAAATTTACAATAGATGATAATAATAGAGATGTAAAAGTAACATTCAAAAATAAAGCAAAACAAGTAGTAATTAATATTACAAAAGTTGATCAAGAAACAAAAGCAGTTTTACCAGGAGCAGTATTAGTTATTAAAGATTCAACTGGAAAAGAAATAACTAAATTTACTACAACTGATAAACCATATGTATTATTAAACTTAGAATATGGAACTTATACAGTAGAAGAAATTAGTGCTCCAGCAGGATATATTAAAAGTGATCAAGTAATTAAGTTTACTGTTGATGATGATCATATGTCACATCAAATAGTATTTGTAAATGCAAAAGAAGTAATTGTACCAAATACAGCTTCAGCTGCATCAATTGTAATGATTATTTTAGGTATTGGAATTACAGGATTAGGAATTAACTACATTGTTAAAAATGGAAAAAAAGCTTAGTAGAAGCGAAAGAATCCATAGAACAGCATTTATCGGTGCAATAATAACAATTATCGGAGGGTTCTTTCTTTCTTACAACTATGTTCAAGCAAAAAAAGTAATGGCATACGACTACATGGCAAATATGTTCTACAATGGTACAGAAGTAGTAGAAATAGTTGAAGAAGAGGAAGAAATAAAACCATTAGAAGATCAAGATTTGCCTGGAGATGTAGTAGATGAGTATGTTGGATTTTTAACAATACCAAAAATTAATCTAACAAAAGGTTTCCACGATAAACGTTCAACAAGAAATAATGTTGATACAGATTTACTTGTAGTAAGTGGATCTAATTATCCAAATATCGAAAAAGGAAACCTTATAATAGCAGGACATTCAGGAACCGGTTGGAATTCATTCTTTAATGATTTATATAAATTACAAATTGGAGATACAGCAGTTGTATCATTCAATGGAAAAAAATATGTTTATAGTATTGTAAATATATATCAACAACCAAAAGTTGGTAAATTAGCAATATATAGAGATTATGATAAAACAACATTAACATTAATTACATGTACAAATTATGATTCAACATCACAAACAGTATATATTGCAGAATTATCAAGTGTAGAAGATATAAATTAAAAGTTAAGAATAAAATTAAGGGGGGTGAAGGTATGAGCAAATTATCATTTTTAGATAAAATGGGAATTCTTTTTGAAGTCTCAAAAAGCTCAAAACTATATATATTAGTTTTAATATTATTAATAGTTTTAGGTGTAGTCTTTTCTACAACAAATAGAAAAACTGCCAAAAGAAATAAAATTATATATATACTAGTTACAATCTTCATCATGGTACTTATAGTTGCAACTTATCATGCTCCGTTAGGTAACATGTTTAGTTATATGATGGATAATTTCTTTATAGCTGCATTCTTTCCTAATTTAGCAATTTATTGTGCAGCCTTAGTAATAATGAATATTATTCTATGGGTAAGTTTATTTAATTATAGAACTTCAAATTCAATTAAATTGTTAAATATAGTAATTTACGTAATAATGAATTATTTACTAGCATTAGTATTAAATGTAATTAATTCTAATAGTCTAGATATATTTACACAAAGTTCAGTATATGGTAATAAAGAAGCAACAGCTTTAATAGAATTATCAAGTTTAGTATTCTTAATATGGATATTATTCTTAATCATATACAAGATTATATTAGTGTATTTAAGAAAAGATTATAAACCACAAGTTAAAAAGATATTAGTAAAAAGAACAGTTAAGAAACTACCAGAAAATTATAAACCAACAAGTACACCTGACTTTGTTTATACTAATAAGAAAACAAATATAAAAGAGGAAGTTCCAGAAATAATTGGTTTAAAGGATATTATTCCAGAAGAACCTTCTAAAAATCTTGGATTAAAAGATATTATCCCAGCAGATGATGGATCAAAATACACATCTAATAATAATCAATCTATAATAGGTAGTCTATTAATTGATGATGAAGAAGATGAAGATGATTATGTTCCATTCGTAGATGAGATAAAAGAAAAACCAGTTGTTTATGATGAACCAGTAATAATTGAATCACATGAAGTACCACAAGAAGAATTAACAAAATCATTTGAACAATTATTAACTCTTGAAGATTATAAATTATTATTAAGAATGCTAAAAGAACAAAAAGAAAAAGATAAACTAAAAGAAAAAGAAGAAAATGAATTACAAAAAGAACAAGATAAACTAAAAGAAGAACAAGAAAGATTACGTAAAGAAAAAGAAAAAATAGAAATAAAGAAAAAAGAAAAAGAAGATAAAAAATACAACGAACTTTTAGATTTATATAGAGTTAATTAATAATAGAAGACTACTTATTTATAAGTAGTTTTTCTTTTATATAGAATTAATTTAATGTATAATAAAAAAGACAGGAAGTGTATTATATGAATTTAGAAGATTTAAATGATAAGCAAAAAGAAGCGGTTTTATATAATGATGGACCACTTTTAATAATAGCAGGAGCTGGAGCAGGTAAGACTAAAACATTAACTGCTAAGATTTCATATATAATAGAAGAATTAAAAGCTAGTCCATATAGTATTTTAGCAATTACATTTACAAATAAAGCTGCTCAAGAAATGAGAGATAGAATATATGCAAAAATAGGTAGTGAAGCTAAAAAATTAACTGTATCTACATTCCATAGTTTTGGATTAAAAATTATTAGAGATAATGTAGAAAGGTTAGGCTATGATAGAAACTTTGTAATAATGGATAGTGATGATTCTCTAACAGTAGTAAAAAAGATAATAAAAGATATGGGATATGACCCTAAAATATATAATGCTAAAGCTATAAGAAATAAGATTAGTAGTTGTAAAAATGAAATGATGTCTGCTAAAGCATATGAAAGATTAGCAGTAAGTGACTATGAAAAAGTAATACAAGAAGTATATGAAAGATATGATGAAAAACTAAGAAAAAACAATTCCGTAGACTTTGATGATTTACTATTATTACCAATAGAATTATTTAAAAAGAATCCAGAAGTATTAGAAAAATATCAAGAATTATATCAATATATATTAATAGATGAGTATCAAGATACTAACCAAGCACAATATATCTTAACTAAGATGTTAAGTGAAAAGAATAGAAGAATAACTTGTGTAGGAGATGATTGTCAAAGTATCTATAGTTTTAGAGGAGCTAATTATAAAAATATATTAAACTTTGAAAAAGATTATAGAGATGCTAAAATAATACTTCTAGAACAAAACTATAGATCTACAAGTACTATATTAGATGCAGCTAATCAAGTAATTAAAAATAATAAAATGCGTAAAGATAAAAATCTATGGACTGCTAGAGGTATAGGAGAAAAGATTAAATATTATAGAGCATATAATGAAGCAGATGAAGCTGCGTATGTAATAAGAAAAATAAAAGAATTAGTAAATAGAGATGTAGAATATAAAGATATTGCAGTTCTATATAGAACTAATGCTCAATCACGTGTATTAGAAGAAGCATTTTTAAAAGAAAATCTACCATATAGAGTAGTAGGAAGCTTTTACTTCTATTCTAGAAAAGAAATTAAAGATTTAATTGCTTATTTAAGATTAATACATAATTCTAAAGATAATGTATCTCTTCTAAGAGTAATAAATACACCTAAAAGAGGAATTGGATTAAAGACAATAGAAAACCTTACTAATAAAGCAGATGAGCTAGGAATAAGTATTTATGAAGCTATAGAGAGTGGAAAAGAATTGGAATTTAAAAATCTAATAGAAAGACTAAAAGAAGTAGCACAAGATCTAACTCTAACAGAATTAGTAGAAAAAGTATTAGATGCAACTGGTCTAAAACAAGAACTAGAAAGTGAAGGTACACTAGAAGCAGAAGTAAGAATAGAAAACTTAGAAGAATTTAAATCTATTACTAAGACATTCGAAGAAAGAGAAGGATTAGTATCATTAGAAGACTTCTTATTAGAAATAAGTTTAATAAGTGATGTAGAAGAATATAAAAATGATCCAAATAGAATTAGTTTAATGACAGTTCACTCAGTAAAAGGACTAGAATTTAATCATGTATTAGTAGTGGGATTAGAAGAAGGAATATTTCCACATATGAATTCATTAATGGAAAGTTCTGATATAGAAGAAGAAAGAAGATTATGTTATGTCGCTATTACAAGAGCAAAAGATGATCTACATCTAGTAAATGCAAGAAGAAGAACACTATTTGGAAAAGAACAAATAAATCCGGTAAGTAGATTTATAGGAGAAATATCTCCAGACTTATTAGAAACTAATGTTAAAGATGAATTACCAAAACAAGAAGAAAAAATAGAAGTAGGAGAAATGTTTAGAGAAGAAGAAGTAGACTATAATGTAGGAGACTTCGTATATCATGAAACATTTGGAACAGGTAAAGTAGTAGAAGTAACTAATACACTTGTAAGCGTAGCATTTAAATTACCACATGGAATTAAGAAATTAATGAAGAATCATAAGAAACTATCTAAAGTATAGTTTCTTTTTTACTAAAAATTAAAATATGTTATAATAAAATTACAAGTACTAAAAGTACTAATAAGGAGGAATATAATGAATAAAGATATTACGTTAGTAATCCTTGCTGCCGGTATGGGTAGTAGATTTGGAGGTTTAAAACAAATTACACCTTTAGGACCAAATGAAGAATTTATAATTGATTATTCGGTTTATGATGCAATTAAAGCAGGATTTACTAAAATAGTTTTTTTAATTAAAGAAGAAAACTATGATATTTTTAAAGAAACAATAGGAGCTAGAGTAGAACCACATATACCAGTAGAATATTGTTTTCAAAAAAATGATAATGTACCAGGAGAATATAAAGAATTATTAAAAGATAGAGTAAAACCTTTAGGTACTGCTCATGCAATTTTATGTTGTAAAGATAATGTACATGAACCATTCATGATTATAAATGCAGATGACTTCTATGGAAGAGATGCCTTCATGAAAGGTGCAGAATTCTTAAAAGGCGTTAAAGAAGAAAAACCATATCCATATGGAATGGTAGGATATTTAGTAAAGAATACAATTACAGAAAATGGTAGAGTAAAAAGAGGAGTGTGTGAAGTAGATGGATCAACTCTGTTAAAGATTACAGAAAGTTCTGTAGGAAGAGTAGAAGATGGTCATATTACTGCTCAACCATTAGATGAAACATTACCAGAATTTGATGTTGCAGAAGATGATACAGT
>CALYOH010000034.1 GCA_945228905.1 uncultured Caryophanales bacterium | reverse complement strand
ATGTAGAGAGGTCTCGTGGGCTCGGAGATGTGTATAAGAGACAGCATTAAATCTATTATATTTATAAACTATTTCTATAAAGGATTTGTAATTAATTAGAAATTTATCAATAAATCTTTTCTCTAAATGACTTCCTTTTATAGTATCTACATTACTTATTCCTTGAATAAGATATGTATTAATTACTTCTTCATTCTTTTTTATACTTTTAATTATTCTTTTCTTTTTCTTCTTAATAATAAATGTATAAATTACAAGTAAGAGTACTAATAATAAAATTAATATTGTTACTACATTGATATATCTAAACATTATAATTAGAAATATAATTATACATACTAAGTCTGTTGTTAATGTACAAAATACATTACTAAGATAATCCCTAATTATATTTAAATCTCTAAATCTAGATATAACTTCTCCAGTAGTTCTATTTTTAAAATATAAATAAGGAAGTAAAAGTATTTGTTTATAAGTAGCTGTAGTAGTTTTTATATCAAATATAGAATTCCATTTACTCAGTAAAATATTTCTTAAAAGAAAGTTGATATTTTTAAAGAATGTTATTAGTAAAACTATATATGTAATCAATAAAATATTTAGTGTCATATTATAATTTATTGAATACTCTATTAAAAACTTAAAATTAAGTGAATAAATTATATTAAATAAAAAGTAGAGAATTGTTAATAATGAAACTACAATTATAGAATTTTTATGTATATGAAATGAATCTTTAAGTATTTTTAAAATAATATTTTTATTTTTTAGAAATGGTAATGGTTTTGTGGGTTTTAAAAATATATAGTTATTACTTGTTAACATGTTGAATTCAGAAAAAGAGATAGTTTTTTTACCTTTAGCTGGATCCATAATTATTACTTCTTGTTTAATACTATTAATTTGATAAAGGACTATATAATGTTTATAACTTTTATTTACTATAGTATGAACAATACATGGTAAGTTATTTACATTTATATCTTCTAATTTTCCTGTTACACCTATAGCATCAAAACCTATTCTTTTGGCTCCTTCTATCAAATTATAAAGTGATACTCCATCTTTTGTTGTGTTTGTTATTTCTCTTAAATATTCTTTAGATACTTCTCCTCCATAAAATCTAATAATAGATAAAAGTGAACAAACACCACAATCTTTTATTCCATCTTGTAAGACTACTTTGACTACTATTACTTTCACCTCCTATTGTATTATTAGAAGTTTTTTTAAAAAATACAAAAAAAAAGAACAATTTTTGTTCTTTTTATATTCATATGGTGGAGCATAGCGGGATCGAACCGCTGACCTCCACGGTGCAAACGTGGCGCTCTCCCAGCTGAGCTAATGCCCCATATTTGTCTCTTTTTTTCAAGGGACAAATAGATTATAGCAAGCAATTTTAATAAAGTCAACAATTTTATTTAGTTAATTTTAATTTTTTTCCATTTTTTTGGAAGTATTTTAATAATTAAATATAGTACTTCTCCATATATAATGTTTAATAATAAAGAATGACTTATTTTATATAATACTCTATAAAAAGTAATTGGTACTATATTAAATAGTAATAATATTAATGCAGTAGATGATTCATATACTACTATTATTATAGGTATATATATTAATATCTTTAAATAATTAATTTCAAATGTCTTATATATAAATTTTGTAAGTAAACCTATACCTACAAATAATACTGCATTAAAAAATAATAAATTAGTATATAAAACATCATATATTAATCCTATTATGAATAACATAATAAAATACTTTCTTTCTTCTTTTCTATAAAATGGATAAATAATAAATATTGATATTAATGTAAGTAAAGGAGTAAATAAAGATAAGTCATTTACTAAATATGGTAAATAATTAGTAAGTAAACCATCTAAAAATAATGAAATAATTACTATTATTATTGATAACATTATTTTACCTTTAATACTGTTACATAGTGGATACTATTATAATTCTGATCTGTTTTTATATATATAGTTTTACTTAAATCATATTTATCACTTTCTGTTTTCTCTACTTTACCTATATATATACCAGATGGGAACATTTCTCCTAAACCACTTGTTACTACAGTATCTCCTTGGTTAATATTAGTTGTTTTATCTATTCCTGTTGCTTTTATTAATCCTGTTTCTTTATCATATCCATTTAATATAGCATAGTTATCTACATCATTCGTTTTAATAGCAATACTTATTTTAAAGTTTATATCATCTGAAGTAATTAATTTAATTTCACTTGAATGTTTAGATACATTGGATATCTTTCCAATTAATCCGTTTTTTGTAACTACTGCCATATTCTTTTCTATTCCACTACTACTTCCTTTATCTATAGTCATTGTATTAAACCAATAACTTTTATTTCTAGATAGTATTGTTGCATTTATTGGAATAAATTCAGTTAATGTTTTATTTAATTCTAGTACATCTCTTAATTCTCGATTATCTTTTTCTATATCACTATTTATATTTTCTTTTATAATTTTACTATTACTTTGATCTTTGTCTTTATCTTTATCAAAAGCATTAAATGGATATTGAGCAACTTTTTCAATGAATATTACAAAATCTTTAATAATTCCTTGATTACTATCTTTTCTATTATCAATATCAATACTTATAATTATTAATAGTACAAATACTATTAATATCGAAGGTATTATTATTTTATCTTTATTAATTTTTTTCTTTTTCATAACATTACCTCCAAACAATATTTATTATAAGTTATTTATTATTTTTTATAAAGTATTTTCATAAAAACTATAATATTTATTATCTCCTACAATTATATGATCTATTACTGGTATACCTTGTATCTTTCCTGTTTCAAATAATGCTTCTGTAAATTCTTTATCTGCTTTTGATGGAGTTATATCATTTGATGGATGATTATGAAGACATACTATATATGATGCACTTACTTTATATGCTTCTTTAAATACTTCTCTTATATGTGTTACTGATGAATTTATTGTTCCAATAAAGAGTAATTTCTTTTCTATTAATTCTTGTTTTGTATTAAAGTAATAGCAATAAAAATATTCTTGTTTTTTTCCATTAAATAGATATCTTGAAGATTCCCATATTTTTACTGGAACATCTAATTTTAATAGTTTTTTAGATTCTTTTAAAAATATTCTTTTTCCTAACTCTATAGATGCTAATAACTCTATAGCTTTAGTTTCTCCTATTCCTTTTATTTTTATTAAATCATTTATACTTATATCTTTTAAATCTATTAAATCATAATTATTTAGTAATTCTATTGATAAGTCTTTTACATTAATATTCTTTGTACCTGTCTTTAATATAATAGATAATAATTCTATATTAGTTAAATTATTTGAACCAACTTCTTTTAATCTTTCTCGTGGTCTTTCTTCTAATGGTATATCTTTTATTTTAAAATTACTCATCTAATCCCCTTTATTATTATATCCATAAATAAAAAAAATCTAAGATTTACTTAGATTTTTTAATTTCTCTATACATTACAAATCCAATTATTCCTAAACCTACAATTAATAAGTATAACCAGAATGGTATTTGTTTCCATAATTCGAATAATTGAATAATTATATTTATTATTGTTACTATAATACCTAGTTTAAATATAGGTGAAAATTCATCTTTACTAAATCCAATAATAATTAATAATATTCCTATTACACCAATATATATTCCAACTGTTATATCAGTAGTAAATATTACTGGGAATAATGCTAATACTACACCTATTATTGCAACTGCATTGATTGTTTGAGTGTTTTTAATAAATAATTTGATTATTAAGAATACTCCATATAACACTAATAGGCTATAACATATTTCTCTTACAATATAGTTTTGATCAAAGTAATTAATAATTGATAATAAAGGTAATATTGTATAAATATATGTTATTTTCTTAATAGTTTCATTATTAACAAATATTACTATTAAAGTCATAAATAATATAAATACTAATGCTAATATGAATTTATTTAATTCTAATACGTTAGATGCAACAAATGGGAAGAATATACTTGATAAGAATACTACGTAATTGAAATTAACTTCTTTATTCTTAGATTCTATATAACTATATACTAATATATATAATGAACTTAATATTATTAGTACACCAGCAAATCTTTCTGTTTCAATTAAATTAGTTAATATATTTAATACGTTAATAATTATAATAAATATTTTATATAAATCTTTTGATTTTTCTTCTTTAGTAATACTATGAATAATACAATATACTAAGTTAGTTATAATTAGTAAGTAACACATGTATGCTTCATATTTAAATATCATAAAGAAAGAATATACTATTGATAATAATCCTAACAATTCAAAGAAATTACTAGAATCACATTTTTTACAACCAAATAATTCAAATTTAGTTATTGTATTTACTAATAAGAATATTAGTCCATATGATAATCCTAAATTAATATTTCCTTCAGATATAATAATAAATGTAATTATTGATGCTATTCCATAGAAAATATAATTTACTTCTTTTATTGATTTATTATCAGTAATAATATTATAGTTAATTATTAATGTATAAATACTTAGGAATATTCCTAGAATTAATCCTGTATTTTCTATACCTAAATTTAATATTCCTACAAAGGTAAGAATATAAGTTATTATAATATTTATTAATGGTAATTTGAAATCTTCTTTTTGGTAAACTAAGTAGTTTACATTTATTATATTAATTGCACATGCTAATAAAGTAATATATTCATTTGCATCTATAGAACTTACAAATATTGGTACAAATAATATATATGAAAGTATATTAGTAAATTTATGTATTATATTATCTTTCTTAGTAATTATATTTAGTGCTAATACTATTAGTGATAGTATACAAATATTTAATAATGGTTCAAAACTTAAGAATGTTAATCCATTATATAATGCAGCAAATAATCCTGCGTATGATAAGTATGCAAAGTATCTTTTAGCATATTTTAAATATGTAGCATAAGCAAATCCTGATATTGATAAGAATGTTATACAATAAGCTAATTCACTACCTGATCCATTATATGTTAAATATCTACTATATACTCCTAAATATAATAGTCCTACTATTGTTAATATATAAAATGCCATACTTAGCATCCAATACATATATGATGATTTTTTTAATTTTAATTTCTTTTCTGTTATTAATGATAAGACTAAAAATAAAGTTCCTGCTACTAAAAGTGCTATTGCTTTAGTTAAATCACTTATAATTGTCCATGATGTAGTTGCAAATAATATTCCTGATAGGAATACCATACCTACACCTAATTTTAATAATATATCTATTTTTTTAGTTTCTTTATCTTCATTTGGTGCATTTTGTCCATTTATTTTTACTTTTATTCCTTTTAGTTCAGAGAAAGTTAAGAATAAAAGCAATGATGTGACAATATTAAAAGGAATAAGTACAATTGCAGCTATAAGAAGTATTGTTTTACTATCATGAATATCTTTTGCTGATTCTTGTGAAAGAGCATATAAGAATATTCCAATACCTACCATTGCTATTCCATATAATGGAACATTAAACAATAGTAATCCTATAATACAATTAATTATTCCTGATATTTTTAAGTATTTTTTAGCATTGTCCATAATACATTACCTCACTATTATAATACAATTATAATTCTTATTATGCATTTTGTCTATTGCTAATATATTTTACTTTTTGTATTGCTTTAGGAGTACTTGCTCCTTGTAACCATTGGTCTTTATCTTTTTCTCCTTTAGTTTGAATTTGAATTCTATCATTGTTTTTTAGAACAGTATTTACAGGCATAACTTTTCCATTAATAGCAACTCCTGTAATTTTTTCTAATAAGTATGGATATGCTTGGCAAATAAAATCTACTGCTGTTGATCCTTCTGGTAATTCTATTTGAATTCCTTCTGGTGTATATGCATAGATGTGTTCTGTTAATAGAAGTTTACTTGCTAAATCTATAAACTTATTATCTTCTCCTGCAGATACTTCATCTATTTCTTTTAATATAATTGCAAATTGATTGTGTTTTCTAATTTCTTCTTGTATTTCTTCTTTTGTTTTTCTTTCTTGACTATCAAGATTTCTATATGCTGAAATTCCAAATGCTGCTACTTTATTCATATCACTTGTTCTTATTTTTATTTTTCCATATTCAGATACTTCATCTAGTGTAGTTACTCCTTTACTTGGAATATATATACCTGAATTATTTACTGAAGGATGTAGTCCTACAGTAGTATGTAATGATTGGTAAAAGTTTGTTCTTTGATTTCCGATATAATCTCTAAATCTACCATTAATTGGTCTATAGTTTTCGTGAACATAACGAACTGTTCTATAACAATTATCTACTGTATCTACTATTATTTTTAAATAGAATAAATCATACATATCATCCATAGAATAACCACGTTTTAACTTATTATAGATTGTACTTATATTTTTTACTCTATAAATAATTTCATTTGGAATGTTTTCTTCAGATAGAATATATTCTAGTTTTGCTTTTACTTCCATAATTAATGGTTTTCTTATTTTTTCTAGTCTATCTCTATTTTCTAATATTCTTTTATATTCATCTGGTTGTATATATTGAAGGGATAAATCTGCTAGTTCTCCTTTTATTCTATATGCTCCTATAGATAATGCTAAAGGTACAAATACTTGCATTGTTTCAAGGGCATTTTCTTTTTGTTTTTCTGGAGACTTATATTTAAGTGTTCTCATGTTATGTAATCTATCGGCTAATTTGATTAAAATAATTCTTACATCTTTTGTTAAGCTAGTAATTATTTTTCTTGTATTAGCATCATTTTGTTCCTTTTTAGATGTAAAGTTCATTCTACTTATTTTAGTTACTCCATCTACCAATTCAGCTACTTCTGGATTAATTATTCTAGCAATATCTTGTTTATTAAAGCTTACTTTTGCATCTTCGATAGTATCATGTAATAAGGCCGCGCTTATCATATCGGGATCATATATTTCCATATTTATTAAATTCATTGCTACATTCAATGGGTGTGTTATATATGGTTCTCCACTTTGTCTTGTTACTCCATCATGTATTTCTTCAGCAAGAAAATAAGATCGCTCTATTTCTTGTATTTTTTCTTCAGATACATTTTTTTCTTTTAATATTTTTATTATATCTTCTATTTTAATCATATTGACCTCCTATAAATATGCATACTACCGTATTTGTATGGAAATATTTAATCAAATTATAGATTTAAAGTCAACACTTTTATTATCAATAAAAAAGGAGCATTTGCTCCCTTTACTTACAACTAAATCCTTGTGTTTCTAAAACTGTTTTATAATCATTAACTGTTTTATTTTCTTCTCCATCAAGATATGATGTAATTATAATTTTTCCTTCTTTTAAACTACAGTTTGTATCTTTTCCTAAACTAGTTTCAGCTCCTGGATTAGCACAATATTCGATTGCAGCTAAATGTTTATCGTTTAATGCAGATTGATCGCTTGCTGAATATGTATGTGTATATTCTAGTTTACTTACTGTATCATCTGAATCAACTTTAATAACTGCTTCTGAATGTACATTAATTGTACGTACTACTGTATCTAATGAACATGTAACATCTTTTGATACATTCTCTGTTGGAGTTTCTGGTTTATTATTAGATGAAGTTTCATTCTTTGTTAAGAAGAAACTTACTGCTCCAACTACTGCTATTAATACAATTATTATTCCTAAAATTATATAGATTGTTTTATTTCCTTTTTTAGATTCTCCTATTACCTCTCCTGCTACTGCTGATTGTGAAGGTGGTGCTGCAACTGGTGCTGCAGTAACTGGCGTTGTTGAAGTTTCCTCTGGCATTGGGAAATCTGCAAAGTTATTACTTGCAACCTCTACAGGTGGTTGTGTTTCTATTGTAGGAACATTAACATTTGACATTGGTATATCAACAGCTGGTGCTGCTGGTTGTGCTGTAATATCAGCAGCTTGTGGTGCAACTACTGCTTCAGGGGCCGCTGGTGTTGTAGCTACTTCTGGAACTGTTGCGGGAACAGTTGGTGTTGTAGCTACTTCTGGAACTGTTGTGGGAACAGTTGGTTGAATTTCAGGTGCAACTGGTGCTACAGGTGCCATTTCTGGTACTGCAGGGGCTGCAACAACTGGCGCTTCAGGTGTCTCAACAACTGGTGCTTCAGTTGCTTCTGCAACCATCTCTGGTACTGTTGCCATTTCTGCAGGTTCCTCAGCTACTACTTCAGGCGAAGCTGGTGCCATTTCTGGTACTGCAGGGGCTGCAACTTCTGGAACTGCTGGAGCTTCAGGTACTGCTGCTACCATTTCTGGTTCAGCTGGTGCTACAACTGCTTCCTCTACTGCTTGTTCTGGTACTACAGGAACTGGTTCTGTTACTACTGGTTGTGTCATTTGTTCTGTTTCTACGCTAGGATTAATATTAGTTTCGTTATTCATATACTTTACCTACCTTAATATTCATCTATTATAAATATTATAACATACTATTTTACAAATACAAAGATATTTTACAGCTTGAAAATTTTTCTTAAAATTTTACTATCATATACTTTTTCATCATCATTATCTAAATCTACATCTGATGTATTTGAAAGTGCAAAATTTAGATCATGTGAAATATTATGTATATACCATTCTAGACGCATTGACTCCTTTGTTCTTTCCCAATCTGTTGGATGTTCTTCTTCATATTTTAATAATACTTCTATAATATCATTCCTTGATTCTTTATCTGTTATTCTATATGAATCATATATCTTGAAATTACTATCACTGCAATCTCTCTTGTCACATACTAATACATCTTCCGGATTACAATCTATGCTTTCAAGATACTCTTCATCACCTATATAGATATTTCCATCTCTATAGCAAGCATAAGCTTGTCCATTATCTAGTATTTCATAATCTGGATTATATTCATAATCTTGAAGATGATTAATTATAAGTACTAATAATATAGATGTAAAAATAATTTTAGCTTTTGTTTTTTTCTTCATAATTAAATTTTAACATAAAAAAAGAAGTTAATGAAATTACTTCATTAACTCTTCTAGTTTTTTCTTTTCTTCTTCTAATTTTGTTCTATCTAATTCAACTATATTAGCAGGTGCTTTATTAACATAATTTTCATTACTTAATAATTTTTCTCTTCTTTCAATAGATGCTTGTAATAATTTAATTTGAGTTTTTTTAATTGCTTTATCTGCCTCTGATTCTATTTTTTCAAAGAATATAGTTGCTTTAATTTTATTAGAGAATACTTTGTATGCTTTCTTTCCAAGTGGTTCTTTTACAATACTATCATCTAATTTTAACATTTTAACTATTAGTTCATTATCATCTTCTGTATCAAACATTACTTTTAATTCTTTAGTCATATTATTTTCTGCTCTAATATTTCTAAAGTTCTTAATAAATTCTACAGCGTCATCTACTGCATATTCTTCTTGTTCAAAAATATATTTTTTATTATATTTTGGATAATCTGCTATCATAATACTTTCTGCATCTTTTACTGGTAACATTTGATATATTTCTTCAGTAACAAATGGCATAAATGGATGTAGCATTTTTAATATACCAGTTAATACATGACATAATACTGATTTAGTTGCACTACTATCTAATGAATATTTAGCCATTTCAATATAATAGTCACAGAAATAATTCCAAGTAAATTCATATATTTCTGCTCCAGCTAAATTAAATTCATATTTATCCATATGTTTAGTAACATTTTTAACTGTTTTTTCATATTTAGATAAAATCCATTTATCTTCATTCTTTAAATTTTCTAATTTAATCTTAGCTAAATCATCTATATTCATTAATACGAAACGAGATGCATTCCAAATTTTATTAATGAAATTCCATGTAGAAGTTAATTTAACTTCATCAAAACGTAAATCCATTCCCATAGAACCATCTGTTGTTAGATAGAAACGTAGAGAATCTGCTCCATATTTATCTACCATATCAAATGGATCTACTCCATTACCTAAAGATTTAGACATTTTTCTTCCTTGTTTATCTCTTATTAATCCATGGATAACACAGTCTTTAAATGGTCTCTTACCTGTAATATATTCTGTTTGGAATGCCATTCTTGCTACCCAGAAGAATATAATATCATATCCTGTTACTAAACAGTCAGTTGGGAAGTATCTTTCAAAGTCTTTAGTTTTTTCTGGCCAACCTAAAGTTGAGAAAGGCCAAAGTGCACTACTAAACCATGTATCAAGAACATCTTCATCTTGTACCCAACCTTCTTCTTTTGGTGCTTCCATTCCAACATATACTTCTCCATCTTTATACCAAGCTGGAATTCTATGTCCCCACCATAATTGACGTGAGATACACCAGTCATATGATATATCCATCCAGTGTCTTAATACTTTTTCAAATCTTCTTGGGAAGAAATTAATCTTATTTTCTTTATCATCTTGATATTCTAGAACTTTTTTAGCAAGTGGTTCCATCTTAACAAACCATTGTTCTTTTATCATAGGTTCAACCATAACACCGGTTCTTTCACTATGTCCAACTTCATGTGTTAATGGTTCTATTTCTAATAATAATCCTTGTTCTTTTAAATCTTCAAGACATGCTTCACGACATTCTTCTCTAGTCATTCCTTGATATTTTTCTGGAACATTTTCATTCATAGTAGCATCATCATTCATGATTACTATTCTTTCAAGATTATGTCTATTTCCAACTTCAAAGTCGTTAGGGTCATGAGCTGGAGTTATTTTAACTACACCTGTTCCCTTTTCCATATCAGCATGTTCATCTGTAATAATTGGAATTGGTTTATTCATAAGTGGTAATATTGCATTTTTACCAACAAATTCTTTATATCTTTCATCTTTTTCATTAACTGCAACTGCTGTATCTCCAAATAATGTTTCTGGACGTGTAGTTGCAACATCTAGATATTTATCAGTTCCTTCTATTACATATTTTAAATGATAGAAAGCACTTTTTTCTGATTTATAGATAACTTCTTCATTAGATAATGCAGTTCTAGCAGCTGGATCCCAGTTAATTATTTTTTCTCCTCTATAGATTAATCCTTTATTGTAATAATCTACAAATACTTTTCTAACTGCTTTATTTAAATCATCATCTAAAGTAAATCTTTCTCTTGTATAGTCTACTGATAATCCTAAACCTGCCCATTGGTCTCTAATATTTCCACCATATTCTTTTGTCCAATCCCAACAAGCTTTTAGGAAATTTTCTCTTCCATATTCGTATTTATCTATACCTTCATCTTTTAATTTCTTAACAACTTTTGCTTCTGTTGCAATAGCAGCATGGTCCATTCCTGGTAACCAAAGTGTATCGAAACCTTTCATTCTTTTATATCTTACTATTGCATCTTGAATTGCTGTATCATAGGCATGACCTATGTGTAATTTACCTGTAACATTTGGAGGAGGAATAACTATACAAAAAGGTTCTTTTTCTGATTCGTTATCTGATTTAAAATATCCTTTCTCTTTCCAAATATTATATTTTCCTTCTTCTGTCTTTTTATGATCATATTTCTTTTCTAACATGTATATACCTCTTTCCTTTAATTATAATTCTCTATTTCTCTTAAAACGTCATTCCAGTTGTAGACTCGTACAATCCCTTTTTCTTTTAATTCATCATTACTAATATTTTTATTATGCCAAGCATTAAATAATAATTTTAATTTACCATTTGATAGATTATTAATTCTATCATCTATTACTATATCTGAATCTATTAAATGTTTATTACTTGTAAAAACAAAGTTTTGTGGAGAAATAAATGGTAGTTTTTCAGTTAAATAATTATATTTATCTTTAATATTATTTGATATAGCTTCATTTGATCCACCCCAAAAATATGCTGTTACTATGTAGACTTCATATTTTTTATTTAATTCTTCTAATGCTTTATAACAGTCTTCTATTAATGGAGCATCTTGATAGACATTTTTATTTCCATATTCTTTCCAAAATTCATCTATTTTATCTCCTACAAGATTTTGTAGGTAATACTCTGTTTGATCTTCTAATTTATAATCAGTATCTAAAAATTCATTTATGTAATCTAAATATCTACCATCAGTAACAACATTATCCATATCAACCATTATCTTTTTCATTTTATTCCTCCTTTCTATAAAAAAAGAGACTTCATCCAAAGGACGAAATCTCGTGGTACCACCTTAATTCATACTTATAAAAGTATCTTAATATCTTTAACGGAATTATCCGGAATAACTTACTTAGTTTCAGTAACTCTGCTCCTCTGCTACCTTCAATATATATTTTTATTCATTTACACCTACCATGAACTCTCTATAAAAAATAATATATTTACTCCTCAGATTCATCGCATCTGCGATTAATTATATAATAATTATTTACATTTTTCAACTTTTAACACACTTCTTTTGCAATTTGTTGAAATTTTTCGCAGTTGATTCGCTTAATCCACCATAATATGTTATTTTTGTAGGGTCATAATTTGATAATGTCTTATATATAGATTGCTGATAAATATGCTCCAGCATTAGATTGATGTGTATCATCTGAATATAATTCAGACATATTACGATACTTATCCTAAACAAGACCTATATTGATTACAGTTATATCTATTGATAAAGCTACAGTAGAGGCATTATTTTGTACTGCTCTATGTAATGAATTATTTACATTTGATTTTAATCCCCAGCCTTGTATTACATATATTGAAACATTACCATTACCTTATCTTAGTAAATTAGCTACTGCTTTTTCATAACTATTTGAATTTATAATTATTTGAGACTTATTTCTTTCATCTTCTCTTGGAATATATTGTGAAGAAAAACAGTCTTTGGATTTTCATGTAGTAAACTCAGTATATTCTCCTAGTATCATTAATAGTGAATTTACTATTGTTACTATAAAAATATCATTGCAGTTGCTAACATTGCATTAGCAATCTTCTTTTTTTCTTTTCATCTGGATTTCTTGCTATTTTTATAAAGATAATTGTAAGAGAAATAATTAATAAAATAGGAGCTAGTATTTGTATAACATTTACCATATTTTAGCAATATTTATAAAAATACTATACTTACTACACTCCATATTATTCACCTTTATTCATAATAATTTCCATTATTTGAATCTAAATCATCATCTTCATCAAGAATTATGTCATTACCATAATACTTGTCTGCTTCTCTTTGTTGTCTAGATGCCATGTAGGGCTTTGCATCAAACTCTGCATTTTCTTCATCACTTTGATAATAATTGTCACTATTATCTATTTCTAAATCATCGTCATCTATTTCTTCTAGTTGTCTTCCTTTTGTTTTTCTTCCATATTTTTCATTAACTACTACTGCTCCTATAGAACCTACAATACCTGCTGCTCCTATTGCTATACCGATTGGAACAGTATTAATTGTCTTAGTTGTGTATTCTTCTATTGGTTCTTCTTGTGGAATGGTTGTTACATTATTATTTTGATTATATGCATTGTTATTATTAATTCCAACGCTAGAATCTTGTGTTGTAACTTGTTGATTACTTTGTTGGCCAACATTATTAGTTGGAGGATTTAAGTCAGTAGCAAGATCTTTTCTAAATTGATTTGCTTTATCAACTAATTTTCCTAAATTCTCACTTGCTGGAGTATTATTATAAATACTAGTTAATTCTTTTATATCTTTTGAATCAATAGATTCTATATCTCCATAGTTTTCAGTAGTTGTAATTAATGCATCTGCTAAATTACTTACTTTTCTTTTTATTTGATTAATATTATTAAGTATTAATTCTAAATCTTCTTTATATTTTAAACAGTTACCATGTTCAAAATTAATGTCTCTAAAATAGTTTTCTAAGATTGAAAATCCTTCTGATAAGTCTCTACTACTTATACAGTCTTCTATACCTGAAATTGTTTCTACACTTTTATTCAATTTTTCTAAATCTAAATGATATGTTCCATTCATAATTATTCTCCTATATAGATTTAGCCATTTCTAATCTTTCATTTAATCTTTTTAATCTATTGTGAATTATATCAACTATATCTTCAGGGTTTTCTCCAAGATTAATTAATTCTTTTTTGATATTTTCACTTGAAACTATTTTATTTAGTAGAGATTCTTCAATATTTATCTTTTCTTCTATTGCTTTTATTAATTGTTGTTTTTCACTTTCCTTTTGTTCTTTTGCTTGCTCTAGAATATTTTCTTTTAAATTGTCATATACAGTTTTTATTTCATCAATGCAATTTAAAATTTCAACACCCATTTCATTTGCAGGTGTTACTCCCATAATGTTTAATGATTCTTTATCTAGTCCTCCAAGCTTTACTTCGTGTTTAATTTGTTCATATATTACTGGATTCATATATGTATTATATTCTTGAAAACATTCAAGCATTTTTCCTTCTACTTTTTCAACACTTAATATTTCTTTAGGGTCTGTTTTCCATGTAATCCAATCTACTTTTGACATAGGTAACCTCCTATTATTCCATATTATTATTATAATTAAATAGGAATAATAAGTCAATTGAAAAGAAGGTCTATTCTTGACCTTCTTCTGTTTTGTTTCCGGCTTCTTTTTCTTG